>CAISJH010000209.1 GCA_903885585.1 uncultured beta proteobacterium | reverse complement strand
GGGTTGGGTCAGCTTGGCAGGCGGAACTCCCAAGGGTTGACGACCTCCACGCCCGCGGCCTTGAAGGGGGCCGTGTCGCGTGTCGCCACCGCGTATCCGTGCGCCGCGGAGATGGCGGCGATGTAGCCATCAGGTGTGGGCAAGCCCTGCCCGGCGGCGCGTGCGCGCAGCGCGCGATCGGCGTAGCACCGCGCGGCGGCGGTGTCGAAGGGCAGGATGCGGCCTTCGAAGAGTGGGCTCAGTCCGTCGACCGCCTGTTCAAGCGCTGTCTTGCGCCGCCCGGCAGGCAGCACCCCGATGCCGAACCAGAACTCTGCCAAGGTGATGCTGGTCAGGTACAGGGTCTCGGCGGCCTGGGCATCGAGCCATGCCTGCACAGCCGGGTGCGGCTGCGGCTTGAGCGCCTCGGAGATGACGTTGGTGTCCAGGACGATCATTCCAGCCTCGCGGGCTGGGCAGGCGTCTTGTCTCGCGCGGCCTCCAGTGCCACCACGTCATCGTCGGTCAGCCCTGCGCGCTGACCCAGCTCGGCCAAGGCGCTGCCAAGCTGCACGCGCCGTGGCGGCCGCACGCTGGCTTCCAGCACGAAGCGCACTTCGGCCTCCGTGCTGCGCCCCATCTGCGCTGCCCGCAGGCGCAGGGCGCGGTGCACCTCGTCGGGCAGATTTCTGATGGTGAGGGTGGCCATGTCGTCAGTCAGCGGGTTGATTTCAATGCAGTCATTTTGATGATTTTGACTTCACTCGGCAAGGCGGGCTGCGGCTGGGTGGGTCCTCGGTTCACCTGCGGGCAACCGGTCAACACTTCAAAGCCACCGCCCCGCGGCGACAATCGCCGCATGAACACAAGCGTTGAGACTCCCGCCCGCGTGCCGCTCATCAGCGTCGTGATGGGCTCCTCGAGTGATTGGGACACGCTGCAGCACGCTGTGACCGTGCTGCTGGACTTTGGTGTCCAGCATGAGGTGCAGGTGGTGTCGGCCCACCGCATGCCCGACGCCATGTTCCGCTTTGCCGAGACGGCGGCCGGGCGCGGTGTGCGGGCCATCATTGCGGGCGCTGGCGGCGCCGCCCATCTGCCGGGCATGCTGGCGGCCAAGACCACGGTGCCGGTGCTGGGTGTGCCGGTGGCCAGCAAGCACCTGCAGGGACTGGACTCGCTGTATTCCATCGTGCAGATGCCCAAGGGCGTGCCGGTGGCCACCTTCGCTATCGGGCCGGCTGGGGCGGCCAATGCCGCCTTGTTCGCGGTGGCGATGCTGGCGCCCGAGGACCCGGCGCTGCGCGCCAAGCTCGCGGCCTTCCGTGCCGACCAGACAGCGGCCGCCACCGCCATGACGGCCTCGTTGCCGCGCTGATGAGGCAGACCGTGCCTAGGCCGGAGGGTCATTCATGCGAGACGTCACGGAGGACCTCTTGCAAGGGAATCATGAGGCTGTGATGCTGCAACCCGCTACCCTGCGGCCCGACGGCCAACCGATGACCCTGGGCGTGCTCGGCGGTGGCCAGCTCGGCCGCATGTTCGTGCACGCGGCGCAGACGCTGGGTTTTCGCACCGCGGTGCTGGACCCGGACCCTGACAGTCCTGCCGGCCGCGTGTCCCACCTGCACCTGCAGGCGGCCTACACCAATGAGGCCGCGCTGGCCGAGATGGCGCAGGCTTGCGACGCGGTGACCACCGAGTTCGAAAACGTGCCGGCGCAGGCGCTGCGCTGGCTGGCCGCACACCGGCCCGTGGCGCCCTCGGCCGAGGCCGTGGCCACCTGCCAGCACCGGGCGCTGGAGAAGGCGCACTTCACGGCCTGCGGCGTGCCCTGCGTGCCCTACGCCCGGCTGGAGTCGGCGGCCGATCTGGCAGGCCTTCTGGGGCAGGACGGTGACGAGCTGTTCCCCGCCATCCTGAAAACTTCCACCCTGGGCTACGACGGCAAGGGGCAGGTGAGGGTGGCTCGCCGCACCGGCCTGGCTGCGGCCTGGGCGAGCCTGCGCGAGGTGCCCTGCCTGCTCGAAAAACGCGTGGCGCTGGCCGCCGAGCTGAGCGTGGTGGTAGCGCGCGATGCCGCCGGCCGGGTGGTGCACCTGCCGGTGCAGCAGAACCTGCACCGCGACGGCATCCTGGCCGTGACCGTGGTGCCGGCGCCGGATGTGTCGGCTGAGCTGGCCGCGCAGGCGGTGCAGCGGGCCAGCGCCGTGGCCGATTCGCTCGGCTACGTCGGCGTGCTGTGCGTGGAGTTCTTCCTGCTGGAGGACGGCACGCTGCTGGCCAACGAGATGGCCCCGCGGCCGCACAACTCGGGCCACTACAGCATCGACGCCTGCGACCTGTCGCAGTTCGACCTGCAGGTGCGCGCCATGGCCGGCCTGCCGCTGGTGATGCCGCTCCAGCACTCGCCGGCGGTCATGCTCAACCTGCTGGGCGACCTGTGGTGGCCCAATGACGCGGCCTTACCGGTGACGCCACCGTGGAGCGAGGTGCTCGCCCTGCCCGGCACGCACCTGCACCTGTACGGCAAGACCGAGCCGCGGCGCGGGCGCAAGATGGGACACCTGACGGTGACGGCCCCCAGTGCCGCGCAGGCGCGCGCCGTGGCGCTGCAGGCCGCAGCCCTGCTGGGGCTGCCAGCGTTCTGAACCCCATGCCGCTGCTTTCCGGTCAAGACCCTCAAGCCCTGGCGCAGGCCGCGCAAGTGCTGGCCGACGGCGGGCTGCTCGCCTTCCCCACCGAGACCGTCTATGGCCTGGGCGCACGGGCCGATGACGACGCCGCGGCGGCGCAGATCTTCGCCGCCAAGGGCCGCCCGGCGGACCATCCGCTCATCGTGCACGTCACCGATGCATCTGCAGCGCAAGCCTTTGCCGCCACCTGGCCGCCCGCGGCGCAGGTGCTGGCGCAGCACTTCTGGCCCGGCCCGATGACGCTGATCGTCCCGCGCCGGTCGGGTGTGGGCACGGCCTCGGCCGGCGGGCAGGCCACCATCGGCCTGCGCTGCCCAGACCATCCGATCGCCCTCGACCTGCTGACGCGCGCCCGAGCCCTTGGGGTGCTGGGCGTGGCCGGGCCCAGCGCCAACCGCTTTGGCCGGGTGAGCCCGACGACAGCGGCGCATGTGGTCGACGAATTCGGCCCCGACCTGGCGGTGCTGGATGGCGGCGCCTGCCGCGAGGGCATCGAGTCGACGATCGTGGACTGCACAAGAGCCCACCCCGCTCTGTTGCGCCCCGGCACCACGCCGCGCGCTGCGATCGAGACGGTGCTCAGGCAGGCGCTCGGCGTGCCGCTCGTGGAGCGAGACGAGGCCTCGCCCAAAGCGTCCGGCACGCTGGCCTCGCACTACGCCCCCGACGCCCTGGTCAGCCTGCTGTCGGCTGCACAACTGGCGCAACGGCTGTCGACGCTTGGCGCCGACAGCTCGCAGGGCGAGCGCCACGCTCCAGCCTCTTCAAGCGCGGTCGTCGGCGTATATTCGCGCACCGCGTTGCCCGCCCATCCCGGCGTCCTCCATCGCACCATGCCCGCCAACCCCGCGCAGCTGGCGCACGAGTTGTTTGCCGTGCTGCGCCAGCTCGATGCCCACGGGGTGCGCCAGATCTGGGTGGAGACGCCGCCCGAAGGCCCAGAATGGGATGGTGTGCGTGATCGTTTGCTGCGCGCCGCCACCCGTTGACATTTCGACCCGGATCACTTCGCCATGAGCTCTCTGCCGCTACTTGCCGCCCTGCCCACCGAACGGGTCACCCGGCCCACCGTGCGCCGCGCCCTCATGGCGGCGGTGGCCACCTGCGTCTTCGCGCTCGGTCTGGCCTCCTGCGGCGGTGGCACCGCCCAGGTGGAGGCTTTCGTGCCCCTGCGCCTCATCACGCTGGGTGACGACATGAGCGCTTTCACCGCAGAGGGCAAGAAGTTCGCCGTCAACGGCTTTGCTGCAGACGGCACCACGCCGGACTGCAACGCTCAACCCATCTGGACGCAGGTGGTGGCCAAGGCCTACAGCTTCGGTTTTGCCGAGTGCCCCGTGGGTACGGGCGAGCAGAAGGCGCGGTCCCGGGCCACAGCCGGTGCGCGCGTGGCGGACCTCAAGACCCAGGTGCAGGCCCAGGTGGCCGCCGGCGGTTTTGCGGACAAGGACCTGGTCACGGTGATGATCGGTACCAACGACATTCGCGACCTGTACCTGCAATCGAAGACCGCCGCTGCGCCGTCGAAGGATGCGTTGCTGGAGGCGGCCCGGGAGCGCGGCATCGAGATTGCCCGTCAGGTCAATGCCCTGGTCGATCTGGGCGCCAAGGTCATCGTGGCCACCATCCCGGACGTGGGCCTGTCCCCCTGGGGCATTGCTCAAGGCACCGAAGGCGCCGCCTTGCTGAATGAACTCACCGCCGCCTTGAACGGCCGCATCCGCGTGAATATCCTCAATGACGGCCGGTTTGTGGGCCTGGTGCTGGGCGACGAGCTTTCACAGACCGCGGCCCGCGTGCCGGCGGCCTATTCGCTGACCGATGCAACCACGGCCGCGTGCACCGTGGCGCCGCCGGCTTGCACCACGGCCACGCTGGCTGCCAATGCCACGGCCGATGGCTGGTTGTGGGCCGACACCACCTGGCTGGCCACGGGCGGGCACCGCCAACTCGGCGCACTGGCCGAGGCGCGCGCGCGACTCAATCCGTTCTGATCGCCTGTTGACGCTCGACCACCAGCTTGGTGCCCAAGATGGTGGCCGCCAGCACCAGGGTCACGGCGTTGGCCAGGATGATGGGCCAGGCTCCCATGCTGAGCCCGTAGACGAACCACAGGGCCACGCCCAGCGTGAAGCTTGTGTACATGCCGGTGGAGATGCCGCTCACATCGCGCGTGCGCAAGGTGAGCACGGCTTGCGGCACGAAGGAGCAGGTGGTCAGCATGGCCGCGGCGTAGCCGATCCACTCGATGAGGTCGGGCGAAGTGAGCATCACGGCGCTTTCAGGGCCCACTGCACCAGGGCATCCAGCGCGGGCCTTGCGGCGTTGGCGTTCGGATGCTGGATGACGGCCACCAGCACGCGGCGCCGGCCGTTGTCGTCCAGCACGTAACCGGCCAGGCCGGCCACGTCGCGCAGCGAGCCGGTCTTGAGGTGGGCCCGGCCAGCGGGAGCGCGTGAGCGCCGCATGGTCCCGTCCAGGCCGTTGACGGGCAGCGAAGCCATGAGTTCGGGCATCACCGGGCTGGACCAGGCGTGCTGCAGCAGATGCGCCAGCCACTGCGCCGTGACCCGCGTCTGGCGTGACAGGCCGGAGCCGTTGTCCAGCACCAATTCGCCCGCGGCACCCTCGCCGATGCGCTCGGCCACCCAGCGGCGCAGCGTCTCCCGCGCGGCCTCGGGCGTGGCCGGCTGCCCCGGCTGGCGCTGGGCAGCTAGGGTGAGGAACAACTGCTGTGCCATCACGTTGTTGCTGAACTTGTTGATGTCGCGCACCACCTCGGCCAGGGATGGTGAGCGCCACTCCTGCTGCGCGCGCAGCCCGGCGGGCCAGCGGCCGTCGCGCACACGGCCGGTCAGCGTGCCCCCCAGGTCTTTCCACTGCGTGGCGATCAGCCGCGCGCCGTGACCGGCGGGGTCGGGGTCCGCCATGGGCCAGGCCTGTTCGCCACAGGCCGCGGGGTAGCTGCCCGTGAAACGCACCGCGCCGTCGGTCAGCGCCGGCTTGAGACCGGCGCGCCAGTCCTCGCAGGGGCCGTTGCTCAGCGGTACGGTGCGTGCGGGCGTGGTCACCGGGTCGGTCTCGGCGACGATGCGCGCCACGCCTCGTCCCGCGTCTGGGGTGACGGTCCAGGTGAGGGCATGGAAGTTGATCAGCAGCGCGTCGGGCTGCACGTTATAGGGCCGGCTGGCGTCTCCGTCGAAGTCGGCCGGCGAGCCTTCAGCCGGGGCGAATGCGCTGCGGTCCAGCACGATGTCGCCGCGGATCTCCCGCACGCCCGCCTGTTGAAATCGGCGCAGGCCTTGCCACACCCGCTCGGGCACCAGCTTGGGGTCGCCGCTGCCCTTGAGGAAGAGGTCGCCTTCCAGCACCCCGTCGCGCAGCGCTCCACTCCAACCGACCGTTGTGCTCCAGGTCCAGGCAGGCCCCAGCAGATCGAGTGCGGCATAAGTGGTTACCAACTTCACCAGAGAGGCCGGGTTCACCGACTGGCGGGCTTGATGGCTCATCACGGTGCGTCCCGTGCCCGCCTCCTGCACCACCACGGACAGCGCCGCTTCCGGCACCCGCGCACGCTGCAGAGCGCTGCGCACCTCGGGCGGGAGATCGTTGGCTCTGACG
>CAISJH010000208.1 GCA_903885585.1 uncultured beta proteobacterium | reverse complement strand
TGCAGGAGGGCGACGGCCGGCGCAGGCCGCTGCGCATCTGCATCCTGGAGCGCGGCCAGGAGTGGCGACCGGGCGAGTTCCCCTCGCGTCTGGCCGACCTGCCCGGCCACCTGCGCATCGGCCAGCAGGCATCAGGCGAGGTGGGCGGACAGGCCGAAGGCCTGTTCGATCTGCGCCTGGGGGAAGACGTGGTCGCGCTGGTGGCCAACGGCGTGGGTGGCGGATCGCTCATCAACGCCGGCGTGCTGCTCGAGCCGGCAGCCGATGAGCTGCGGCGCTCCGACTTTCAGGCCCAGGTGCAGGCACTGCAGCAGGGGGGCTGGTACCGGCGGGCGCGGGTGGCACTGGGCGCAGAACACGCCGGGCCCAGCGGGCCCAGGCTGAACACCATCGCCCTGCATCCGACACACGCCGCGCAACCCCTGGCCAAGGCCCAGGCCTTGCAGGGCCTGGCGGGCCGGCACCAGTCCACCCAGCCGTTACCGATCACGGTGGCCATGCGGCCCGGGCCCAACGCCGCCGGCGTGGACCTGGCGGCCTGCACGCTGTGCGGCGACTGCATGACCGGCTGCAATGTGGGCGCCAAGGACTCCCTGGACGTCAACCTGCTGCGCCAGGCGGTGGACGCTGGAGCGCAGCTGTTCACCGGCGCCAGCGTCAGCCGGGTGCAGCCATGCCAGACCCCAGGCACAGCAGCCGCCCGCCCGCAGGCGGCCGCAGCAAGTGCCGCGCCCGTAGCCGTGACTGAGCCAGCCCGCTGGGTGGTGGAGGTGGAGCACACCCGGCCCGACCTGCAGGCCCGCGAGGCCGGCCCGCTGAAGCTCTACGCACGCCATGTGATCGTGGCCGCAGGCACCTTGGGCAGCACCGAACTGCTGCTGCGCTCGCGCAGTGCCGAGCTGGTCTTCTCGCAGCGCCTGGGCGAGCGCTTCTCCTGCAACGGCGACAACATCGGGGCCGTGCACCGCCTGCCGCAGCCCACACAGGGCAGCGCCGATGAAACCACGGCCTTGGACGCCCGCCGCGTGGGGCCGACCATCACTGCCGGCATCGCCTTCGGCGCGCTGCCTCAACAAGGCAGCAGGCCGTTCTGGCTGCAGGAGTTCTCGGTGCCCGGCGCCCTGCGCAGGTTGTTCGAGGAGATCGTCACCACCGGCCATGCCGTGCACCGACTGCCCGAGGCCGACCTCCGACGCCATAGAGCCGTCGCAGACCCAGCCACTGACCCCACCGCCGTGGACAACGAGGCCATGAGCCGCACCCTGCTGGTGGGGCTGATCGGCCACGACGACGCCAACGGGGTGCTGACCCTGCCGCGCTCCGGCCCCGCTGCCCTGGGCACCCTGCGCATCCATTGGCCGCAGGCCCGGGACTCGCGCACGCTGGACACCGCCAGCGCGGTGGTGCAGCGCCGCGTGGACCACCTGCGCAGCCTGCAGGAAGAAGAAGCCGACACGCAAGGCAAGACCCCGCCTGACGGCCCGCACTGGGTGCCCAACCCGATGTGGCGCCTGCTGCCAGAGGCCCTCAGCAGCCTGGCCGACCAACCGCGCGGGCCGGTGCTGACCGTCCATCCGCTGGGCGGCTGCCCCATCGGCCAGAGCGCGAGGCAAGGCGTGGTGGACGCCCTGGGCCGCGTGTTTGACGGGCGCGACCCGCAGGGCCAGGGCCTGCATACCGGGCTGGTGGTGCTGGACGGCTCCATCGTGCCCGAGTCCCTGGGCGCCAATCCGTCGCTGACGATCGCCGCGCTGGCACTGCGGGCGTCCGAGGCCCTGTGTGAGCAGTGGGGGTGGGAGCATCCGCAGCGCCAGGCCACCGAGGTGCCGAGCCCATGCCCCCAGCCACGGCCTATGGGCAAGCTGCGCCCACCACTGCCAGGACCTGCGCCCGCCATACCGACGCGCGTGGCCGTGATCGAGCGCCTGACCGGGCCGGTGTG
>CAISJH010000207.1 GCA_903885585.1 uncultured beta proteobacterium | reverse complement strand
CTGTGGACGACGGCCAAGCCCTTCCTCGAGCGCTGGATGAACGAGCAGGTGGGCTGGCGTGCCTTTGCCGATCGTTTCAAGGCCGAGGCCCCGCGCTACGCCCATTTGTTGCCGGAATTGCCCAGGCTGGTGCATGCCGCGCTGAAGCGCCCGCCTGAGCGCGACCCTGCGGTGCTGCTGGCGCTGCTGGCCGAGCAGCGGCGCACCAACCGCCTGCTGCAGGCCCTGGTGTGGGGTGCGCTGGGCTTTGTGCTGGGCATGGTGATTGCAAGGGCCTGGCTGACCCCTTGAAGAGCAGGCGTTTGTCCCCAGGGCGGTGCAGCCGCCGGGCACGCCGATACACTGCCGCCGCCCAAGAAAGCCCGCCCGTTGTGGCGGCACATGTGCAGACCAAGCATCAACCTGGAGCTCTCCCATGCTGATCACTTTCGTCGTCGCCTACATGGTCGTGACCATCGCGATAGGCCTGCTGGCCGCGCGCCGTGTCCATGGCGCCAAGGACTATCTGGTGGCTGGCCGCAGCCTGCCGCTGTACATGAACGTGGCCACGGTCTTTGCCACCTGGTTTGGCGCCGAGACGGTGTTGTCGGTGTCGGCCACCTTCTCGCAGGGCGGTCTCTCGGCCGTGCCGGGAGACCCTTTCGGCGCCTCGCTGTGCCTGGTGCTGGCGGCCCTGCTGTTCGCCCGGCTGTTCTACCGCATGAACCTGCTGACCATCGGTGACTTCTACAAGCACCGTTACGGCAAAGGCGTGGAGGTGCTGACCAGCGTGGCCATCGTGCTGTCTTATCTGGGTTGGACTTCTGCACAGCTCACTGCGCTGGGCCTGGTGATCCATGTGCTCAGTGGCGGCGCCGTGGACTTGAATACTGCCATCCTGATTGGCGCGGCCATCGTGGTGGTTTACACCATCTTCGGCGGCATGTGGTCCGTGGCCTTCACCGACCTCTTCCAGACCATCATCATCCTGATCGGCTTGACCGCAGTGGCCTGGCTGGTGGGTGATCTGGCCGGCGGCCCGGCCAAGGTGATCTCGCAGGCGGCTGCGGAGGGCAAGCTCATCCTGTTCGACACCGGCATGGACGCCGCCGGGTGGTGGGCCATGGCGGGCGCCTTCTTCGCCTTCGCCTTTGGCTCCATCCCGCAGCAAGACGTCTTCCAGCGCATGACCAGCGCCAAGAACGAAGACACCGCCGTGCGCGGTACCGTCATCGGTGCCTTGATTTACTTCGTGTTCGCTTTTGTGCCGATGTTCATCGCCTATTCCGCGCTGACCACCGACCCGGCCGTGGCCAAGCTGTTCGAGAGCGAGGACGCGCGGGAGATCCAGCGCATCCTGCCGGACCTGGTGCTGGGCCAGATGCCGCTGTGGGCGCAGATCATGTTCTTCGGCGCGCTGCTGTCCGCCATCCTGTCCACCGCCAGCGGGGCCCTGCTGGCCCCCACCGCCACCTTCACCGAGAACGTGCTGCGGCCCTTCGTGCCCAACATGAGCGACCGCCAGATGCTGCTGACGCTGCGCATCATCCTGGTCACCTTCACCGCGGGTGCGCTGCTGTTCGCGCTCAACAGCAAGAGCACCATGTACGAGATGGTGCAGAACGCCTACAACGTCACCCTGTGCGGGGCCTTCGTGCCGCTGGTGGCCGGCGCCTACTGGAAGCGGGCCAACACGCAGGGGGCTCTGTTGTCGGTGGTGCTGGGCATCGGCACCTGGCTCGCAGCCACCCAGGTGGCGCCGGAGTCCATGATCCCTGCCAACCTGCTGGGCCTGTTTGCTTCCATCATCGGCATGTTGATGGGTTCACTGGCTCCTTCCATCGTGGCCCACCGCGGCCACTCCATCCAGCACGTGCTGCAGCACCACGGCTACCAGAGCGGCGCTGAGACGGCCAAGAAGGGTCATTGACTCTGCCGGGGCCGTGAGCAGGCGAAAACCTATAATTCGCGGTTTTCGTCCACTCGTGCCCCCATGCCGATCTACGCCTACAAGTGCGAGTCCTGCGGACACCGTCAGGACGTCCTGCAGAAGATCTCCGACCCGCGGCTGACCGACTGCCCCGCCTGTGGGGCGTCGACTTACGTCAAGCAAGTCACCGCTGCCGGCTTCCAGCTCAAGGGCTCGGGCTGGTACGTCACCGACTTCCGAGACGGCGGTTCGAACAAGGACAAGGGCGGGGCTGCTGCTGACAAGCCCGCTCATAAATCTGCCGACAAGCCTGCCGAGGGCAGTGCCGAAAAGAGCGCGCCGGCGGCTTCCAGCGAGTCGGGCGCAGGCGCTGCCGCACCGGCCGTTGCTCCTGCCCCAGCACCTGCTGCGTCTTCCTCCACGCCGGCCGCTTCATGAAGAAGTACCTGCTGGCCGGCCTGCTGGCCTGGGCGCCCATCGGCATCACGCTGTGGGTGCTGACCTGGCTGCTGGGCTCGATGGACAGCCTTTTTGCGTTGTTGCTGGGCGCCACCCAGGCGGTGCTGCCGCCCACCACGCATGCGGCCATCGAGCAGCTGCGGCATGTGCCGGGTCTGAGCGTCATCGTCCTGGCCACGCTGCTGTTGCTGACGGGCATGTTCGTCACCAACGTGGTGGGCCAGTGGGTGGCGCGGCAGTGGAACAAGGTGTTGCAGAACATCCCCATCGTCAAGTCGATCTACAGCTCGGTCAAGCAGGTTTCGGACACGCTGTTTTCCAGCAACGGCAACGCCTTTCGCGAGGCGGTGCTCGTGCAGTACCCGCGCGCCGGCGCCTGGACAGTGGCCTTCGTGACCGGCAAGCCCGGTGGCGAGGTGGCCCGTCATCTGGGTGCCGAGCATCTGAGCATCTACGTTCCCACCACGCCCAACCCCACCTCGGGCTTCTTCCTGATGGTGCCGCGCGCCGACGTGGTTTCGCTGGACATGAGCGTGGACCAGGCCTTGAAGTACATCATCTCCATGGGGGTGGTGGTGCCTCCACCCACTTCGTCCCCACCGGCCCGGCCGGGGGAGGCCGACCCCAATCCGCGGGGCTGAACGCGCCGGCCTGCGTTCAGTCCTGAGGGCCCCCCCGGGCCCCTCCCCGCCGAGCCCTCCGCAGGCGCTGCGCGTCTGCCATCGCGCCCGGGCCGTGCCCACCGCCAGCCGCGGGCCTACAGACACCTCCCCCCAGTTTTTTGGAGCATTCCCAATGAGAACGACCTACTGTGGCCTGGTCAGCGAGACGCTGATGGGCCAGACCGTGACCCTGATGGGCTGGGCCCACCGTCG
>CAISJH010000206.1 GCA_903885585.1 uncultured beta proteobacterium | reverse complement strand
TGCCATGGGCTGCGTTGGCCTGCCAGGTGTAGGTCATCGAAGCTGAGGGGATGAGAAAGTGAGGCGATGCCCGTCCTGGCCGCTGCTGGTCCTCAAGCATCTGTTTGAGTTCGGCGCCTGACAGCGTCATCACCACGAGGTTGTTGCCGAAGGGCTGCATGGCAAAGACATCGCCGTAGGTCACCGTGCAGGGTGGCGCGGCCGGGCAGCGCAGATCGGTACGGACACCACCGGGGTTCATCAGCGCCCCTTCGGCGCTGCCGAACTGCGGCGCTCGCGTTACGAGCCACTGTGCATCGGCCACCAGGCGCCCTGCGCTCGCGTCGGTGCGGGCCGTGCGCTCGAAGTTGCCGCCGATCCTACCCACCGGGCGCTCTGCCCGGGGCTTGGCCGCCTGCACGTACTCGGCCACCCGCATCGCTACGGCCGGCGCAGGCTTGGCGTCGCGCAGGGCTTGAGCCCAGGCGGCGGGCTCTGCAGCGATGATGGCCTCGCGCAGCGCGGGGTCGCTGCGCTCGTTGAACACGGGCAGGTTGCGGTGCGTGGTACGGACGCGGTCGATGTCACGCGTCTTGGGATCGAGCACGATGTCTGCCACGCTGACGCCGCGTCCGAACGAGGTGGCCTGCAGCACGGGGCGGCCGTCCACCAGGCAGCGGTAACCCTGGTGGGTGTGGGCCGAGAACACGAGATCCACGTCCTGCGTCAACTGGCGCACGATCTCGAAGATTGCGCCGCGCGGCCGCGGGCAGCCCACGTCGTTCCACTCCATCGGCAGGCCTGGCGTGCCGGTATCTCCGCCTTCATGGATCACGGCCACCAGCGCCTCGACGCCCTGCGCCTTCAGGCGCGCGGCTTCGGCGTTGATTGAAGCTGCCTCGTCCAGGAACTTCAGTCCCGCCACCCCGGAGGGCACAACGATGCCGGGGGTGATCTTGGTGACCGCGCCGATGAAGCCCACGCGGATGCCGCCGAACTCGCGCACCACCGAGGCGGGGAACAAGGTGTTGCCGTCAGCCTTCTGCACGTTGGCGGCAAACATCTGGAATTTCGCGCCCTCGTAGCGGCCGAGCGCGCATGATGCCAAAGGCGACTCCGGCTTGTTCTCGGCACAGCCGCCGTTCTGGATGCGAAGCAACTCATCCTTGCCGGCGTCGAATTCATGGTTGCCGAGGACGCCGATGTCCACGCCCATGCGGTTGGCCACCTCGATGGTGGACTCATGGAAGAACAGTGCCGAAACCAGCGGCGTGGCGCCGATCAAGTCGCCGCCGCTGAGCGTCAGGTGGTGCCGGGCTCCAGCGCGCAGGCTCTGCATCAGCCCGGCCAGATGGGCCGCGCCACCCGCGCTCAGCCGCTGCACCTTGGCCTTGTCTGAAGGGTCTGGCCAGGGCAGGGTCAGCCCTGTGCCCTCGAGGTGGCCGTGCAAGTCGTTGAAGGCGATCAGGCGCACCGTCACGGGCTCGGTAACCGGTGTGGTGGTAACCGGTGTGGTGGCACAACCTGCCAGCAGGGCCGCACTGAACAGCAAGGTCCATAAGCGGGCTGGGCGGCGAGTGGGTGAAGGTTGCATGGGTGCGATCTCTTCAAGGACTGCCAGCGTCTGGGGGCCGGCGTTGGGGTTCATGGACGGTATGCGCAGAGCTGCTGGCAGGCGGGGTGCTTCAGTAGCTCGAAGGCTGGGAGCCGGCGGCGGTGCCCTCGGTGCTTCCTTTCAGCACCCGCTCGATGTCGTCCAACAAGCCGCTGGCACCGATTCTGAAGCGCAGTGGTGACACGGCTGTGTCACCGAGCATCCCCCGCACCAGCGCCATGTAGGCCTGCGCGTCAGCCACCGTGCGGATGCCACCGGCGGGCTTGAAGCCCACACGAGCGCGTGCACTGGGGTCGGCCGCGATGGCCTGCAGCAGGACGCGTCCTGCCCGCAGTGTGGCGTTCACCTGCACCTTGCCGGTGCTGGTCTTGAGAAAGTCGGCGCCCGCGTCCAGGGCGATGCGGCAGGCCAGCACCATCTGCGCCTCGTCGGCCAGTTCGCCCGTCTCCAGGATGACCTTCAGTCGCAGCCCCTCGCACGCGCGGCGCACGGCGGCCAGCAGCGTGGGGGCGGCGTCGAGCTGCCGGTAGGGCAGCACCACGTCCACCTCCTGTGCGCCGGCCTGCACGATGGCCTGCGCGTCAGCTACCGCGCGCGCGGTGTCGGCGCTGCCGTCAGGAAAGTTCGCCACCGCTGCCACCACCACCTCGGCCGGCAGTTCGCGCCGTGCGAAGGCGGCCAGCCGCGGCCACACGCACACCGCTGCCGTGCTGCCGAACGGGCCCGTGGCGCGGCGGCACAGCCGGGCGATGTCGGCTTCGGTGTCGCCCTCGTTCAGGCTGGTGAGGTCCAGGCAAGCCAGGGCCAGGCGTGCGCTGGCTGCAGGGTCGCTGTCAACTGTCGGA
>CAISJH010000205.1 GCA_903885585.1 uncultured beta proteobacterium | reverse complement strand
CGGCCGAGCTTGCGGTGGTCGCGCTTTTCCGCCTCTTCCAGCATCAGGAGGTACTTCTGCAGGTCGTCCTTGCTGGCCCAGGCGGTGCCATAGACACGCTGCAGCATCTCGTTGCGGTGGTCGCCACGCCAGTAGGCGCCGGCCACCTTCATCAGCTTGAAGTGCTTGAGCTTGCCGGTGCTGGGGACGTGCGGGCCGCGGCACAGGTCCTCGAAGCCGCCTTCGCGATAGAGCGAAACGTCCTGGCCCTCGGGGATGCTGGCGATGATCTCGGCCTTGTAATGCTCACCCAGGCCCTTGAAGTAGGCCACCGCCTCGTCTCGCGGCAGCACGCGGCGCTCGACACTCTCGTCCTTGCGGGCGAGTTCGGTCATGCGCACCTCGATGGCGGCCAGGTCCTCAGGCGTGAAGGGGCGCTTGTAGGCAAAGTCGTAATAGAAACCATGTTCGATGACCGGGCCGATGGTGACCTGCGCCTCCGGGAACAGCTCCTTGACGGCATAGGCCAGCAGGTGGGCGGTGGAGTGGCGGATCATCTCCAGGCCGTCGGCATCGCGATCGGTCACGATGGCCAAGCGCGCATCGGCGTCGATGCGGTGGCTCAAATCGACGAGGTGGCCGTCGACCTTGCCGCCCAGTGCGGCCTTGGCCAGGCCGGCGCCGATGGAAGCGGCCACCTCGGCCACGGTGACCGGACCAGGAAATTGACGATGGGAGCCGTCAGGCAGGGTGATGTTCAGCATGGGATCTCCGAACTGCGGGGACCAGAGGTCCAGGCAACAAAAAAGCGCGGTGGAGGCCGCGCTTCGTGGGTCTTGAAAGAGGACGTGACGATGCGGCCCGGGTCAAACCTCGGCGAGGGAGAAGGACGTAGTCCGCGGTGTCATAACCCGTCGTGCCTTTCCTGCTCTTGCTATGGCTGTTGTGAACACGCGTACACCGCGCGCATCGGCAATGGATTGACTGCGATTGTAGTCAGGGCAGCGGCAGCGCGTGGACCGACCCGCGCTGGGTCAGGCCGGCGAATTCGTCAGCCAGTTGCTGGCTTTGCGCGACAGCCGTGCGCCACACGCGCTGGCGCCCGGCTTCATCGTCCGCGAAGGTCTTGAAGTCGCTGCGGTCCGGCAACTTGCTACCCGGCAACGTGGCCACCCATTTGGGGCTGGGGCTCAGCAGCACCAGGTTGTCCAGCGCGGGCGTGGCGCGGTGGCGCGCCTTCCAGGCCTTGTCCAGCCAACCCGGCACCACCGTGGGCTGGAAGTGGGGGTACAGCACCAGGCCATCATCCATGCCCGCATACGGCCAGTGGAGGTGGTAGTCAGTGATGCCGCCGTCCCAGTAGGCACCGCGTGGTCCACCCGGGATATCGTGCACGGCCTTCAGCCAGAACGGGATGGAGCAACTCGCCAGCACGGCGGGCGAGAGATTACCTGCGTTCAGCGCCGCCTGCCGTGTGCGGAAGTCGTTTAGCGCCATAGGCAGCGGGTCGCGCGGGTCGCTGAACACCACACGTTCCAGCCAGCCCCCCAGCGCGCGGCGGTGCACAGCGTTGGCAAGAAATGCCCCGGCGTACCCCAGGGGCGTGCGCAGGCGCCCTTCCCTGCCCAGCACATGGCGGCCGTGGCTCGTGACCACATGCAGGCGCCGGCGCGGGTGCGACAGGATCTCGCCGGCGCGAGCACCCAGGCGCTCCAGGATCTTCTGCCCGAAGGCGCGGCTCACCACCTCGGCCGTGGGCTGTCGCCCGGGCTCGTGGTCGTAGGTCTGGGTGACATAGTCTTCGGCCAGCTGCGCCAACGCCGCATCGGCGTCCGGCAGACAGGCACAGGCCATGCGCCAGGCGCCGATGGAGGCGCCCACGAGGTGGATCACCTGCGGCGCATCTCTCAGCCACTCAGCGAACAGAAACCGGTCCAGCGGGTTGAGCACCAGGCCCTTGGGCCCGCCCGCAGCCCCCGGCAGCAAACGCACGTCCTGCGCGCGCAGGCCCCGCTCGCGCAAGCGGGCCGCGGCGCGAGGGCCGGCATGCACCTGGAGAGCTTGCACAGGTTGGGAATCCCCGATGAGATCGCGCTGACCTGAACGGTCAGCAGCTGGCAGGCATCACGCGGCGGCGAGCACCGCGCAGTGCGCGCTGGCGGATCACCGCGGCTGCCCCAGCCAGCGCTGGACCAGACGCACCCAGTAGCTGGCGCCCACGGGGATCAGATCGTCGTTGAAGTCATAGCTGGGGTTGTGCAGGGTGCAGGGGCCTTCGCCATGGCCCATCTCG
>CAISJH010000204.1 GCA_903885585.1 uncultured beta proteobacterium | reverse complement strand
CCCCAGAAGCCGCCCGAGGGCATGATCACGCACTCCACCTTGGGCATCTGATCGATCTTCAGCGACGGGTAGGTGTCGAAGTTCTTCTGCTCGATGGCGCCGTCCTTGACCGTGCACTCCTGGAACAGCGCCGCGCCCAGGCCGTAGACGAAAGAGCCTTCGATCTGAGCCTCGATCTGCTGCGGGTTGACGGCGTGGCCGCAGTCGGTGGCGGCCACGATGCGGTGGATCTTCAACGCACCCTCGCGGCTGACCGACACCTCGGCGCAGGCGGCCACGTAGCTGCCAAAACCGTGTGTCTGCGCCAGGCCTCGGAACACCTTCTGCCCGCCCACATCCGGCGCCGGCCGGCCCCAGCCGGCGCGTTCGGCCGCCGCGTTCAGCACCGCCAGGTGTTTGGGGTGGTTGGCCATGAGCTTGCGACGCAGCGCCAGCGGGTCTTGCTGGGTGGCGTGCGCGATCTCGTCGATGAAACACTCGAGATAGATCGCGTTCTGGTTCAGGTTGACACCGCGCCAGAAACCTGGAGGCACATGCGGGTTGCGCATGGCGTGGTCGATCAGCAGGGCCGGGAACGAATAGCCGATCATGGCTTCGCCGCCGCCCTCGTTCAGGCCCTGGAAGACCACCGGGTCGCGGCCTTCACGGACCAGATGCGGGAGTACGCCGGCCAGGATGGACTGGCCCGAGATGCGCATGTGCAGGCCGGTGATCTCGCCCTTGTCGTCCAGGCCGGCCGTGAGCTTGCACTGGGTGATGGGGTGGTAGCGGCCGTGCTGCATGTCCTCTTCGCGGCTCCACAGCAGCTTCACTGGGGTGCCCGGCAGCTCACGCGCGATCAGCACCGCCTGCGTGACCCAATCCGCCATGCCCCGACGCCCGAAGCCACCACCCAGCGGCAGCTTGTAGACATCGCATCGAGCGGGCGGCAGTCCGGCGGCTGCGGCCGTGGCGGCCAGCGCCGATTCGCCGTTCTGCGTGGGGGTCCAGACCTCGCAGCGCTCGGGCGTCCAGCGCGCCGTCGCGTTCATCGGCTCCATGGTGGCGTGGTTCTGGAACGGGTAGGCATAGACGGCCTCCACCTTGCGGGCGGCCTTGCCGATGACCGCCTTGGCGTCGCCCTTGGCGTTACCCACGACGGCTTGTTCGGCGTCCAGGCCCGCCTTGAGCGTGGCAGCGATCTGCGCTTGCTGCACCCCGGCGTTCGGCCCCAGGTCCCAGTCGATGGGCAGGGCGTCCAGCGCGGTCTTGGCGCGCCACCAGGTGTCGGCCACCACGGCCACGGCGCTGTCGCCCACCTTGACGACCTTCTTCACGCCCGGGCGGCCGGCCACGGCGGAGGCGTTGAAGGAGCGCACCTTGCCGCCAAAGACGGGGCAGTCCTTGATGGCGGCATGGAGCAGCCCGGGCATGTTCAGGTCGGCGCCGTAGACCAGCGAGCCGTTGGTCTTCTCCACCGTGTCCAGGCGCGCCAGGCGCTTGCCCACCAGCTTCCAGTCCTTGGGGTCCTTCAGCGGCACCTCGGTGGGCACCGGCAGCTTGGCCGCTGCTGCGGCCACCTGGCCGTAGGTGGTGCGACGGTTGCTGCCCGGGTGGGTGATCACGCCAGCGCTGGCGCGGCATTCGCCGGCAGGGACGTTCCAGCCCTGGGCGGCAGCCTGCACCAGCATCATGCGTGCGGCCGCGCCTCCCTTGCGCACATAGTCCTGCGACTCGCGGATGCCCCGGCTGCCGCCGGTGGAGAAGTTCCCCCACACGCGGTTGCGCGCCAGGTTCTGCCCGGGGGTGGGGTACTCGGTGGTGACGCGCGCCCAGTCGCACTCCAGTTCCTCGGCCACCATCTGTGCCAGGCCGGTCAAGGTGCCTTGGCCCATCTCGGAGCGGGCGATGCGCACGATCACGCGCTCGTCCGGCTGCACCACGACCCAGGCGTTGACCTCCGGCGCGGCCGCCTGGCCTTGGGCGCTGGCTGTCAGCGGGACATGGAAGCCCACCACCAGCGAGCCGCTGGCTGCGGCCGAGCCCAGGAAGGTACGGCGGCGCATGCCTTGTTTCTTTGGGGCGGCCGTGTCTTGCAGCGTGTCAGCGTGGACGGTGCTCATGCGACGGCTCCCTTGACGATGTGGATGATGTCCAGACCGGCGGTCTTGGTGTCGGCGCCGGCGGCCACCTTGATGGCGGCGCGTACCCGGTTGTAGGTGCCGCAGCGGCAGATGTTGGTCATGGCCGCGTCGATGTCGGCATCCGTCGGCTTGGGCTTGTCCTTGAGCAGGGCTGCGGCGGCCATGATCATGCCGCTCTGGCAGTAGCCGCACTGCGGCACGTCCAGCGCCACCCAGGCCTTCTGCAGCGGGTGGCTGCCGTCGGGCGACAGGCCCTCGATGGTGGTGATCTTCTGGCTGGGCTGTACGGCAGCCGCGGGCAGCACGCAGGCGCGCACGGGCGCGCCGTCCAGGTGCACGGTGCAGGCGCCGCACTGGGCCACGCCGCAGCCGTACTTGGTGCCGGTCATGCCGAGTTGTTCACGGATCACCCACAGCAGCGGGGTGTCGGGCTCGGCCTGGTAGGTCACTACCTTGCCATTGACGTTCAGTTGGGGCATCTCAGACTCCGTGGGGCGACAGAAGCGGTTTGTCGCACGGTCGAGCCCTACCGGGGGTAGTGATAATCACCAAGACCCCTTGAATTTCTGGGAATTTTCTTGGTCAATCCCCCCGCACCCGCCCCTGCTGCCGCCAATCTGGCCTGCACCGCACTCATCGACGGCGACCACCCGCAAGTCCAGGGCTTCGCCCGCCAACATGCTCTGGGCGCGGACGACCGCGAGCGGGCGGTAGCGCTGTACTACGCCGTGCGCGACGGTTTCCGCTACGACCCCTACCGGATCGACCTCTCGGTGGCCGGCATGCGCGCCAGCCATGTGCTGGAAATCGGTGTGGGCTGGTGCGTCACCAAGGCGGCCTTGCTGGCGGCTGCGGCCCGGGCCGCCGGCATCCCGGCCCGCGTGGGCTACGCCGACGTGCGCAACCACCTGAGCACCGAGCGCATGCGCCAGACCATGAAGACCGACCTCTTCGTCTGGCACGGCTACACCGAGCTGTGGCTGGACGGCGCCTGGGTCAAGGCCACGCCGGCCTTCAACATCGAGCTGTGCGACCGCTTCGGCCTGCTGCCGTTGGAGTTTGATGGCCGCTGCGATTCGCTGTACCACCCCTTTGACAAGGCCGGCCATCGGCACATGGAATACGTGCGCGAGCACGGGAGCTTCGACGACATGCCGCTGCAGCGCATCGTCGACGACTTCGATCGCTACTACCCTGGGATGGTGGCCGCGAGCAACCCCCTGAAATCCGCCAGCTTCGAGGCCGACGTGGGCCGGGAGACGGGCTGAGAGCCTTCCACTGACTCGCGGCCCCCTGGCGGACCCCCCTGCCGTCGGCGCCAGATCTGCGGTCTTGAAATCCAGCCGCCCCACCCCAAATGGGGCATTTCAGTGGCGAGCGCCATCAGCCGCCGGCATTACCCCAACCCTGAGAACCCATGGACAAGTCGACCCATTCCTTCCAGGCCGAGGTGCAGCAGATCCTGCACCTCGTCACCCATTCGCTGTACTCCAACAAGGAGATCTTCCTGCGCGAGCTGGTCTCCAACGCGTCGGACGCCTGCGACAAGCTGCGCTTCGAGGCCCTGGACAACGCCGCGCTGTACGAGGACGCGCCCACGCTGGAGGTGCGCGTCTTCTTCGACGCCGAGGCTAAGACCCTGACCATCCGTGACAACGGCATCGGCATGAGCGCCGACGAGGCCATTGCGCACCTGGGCACGATCGCCAAGAGCGGCACGCGCGAGTTCATGTCGCGCCTGGAAGGCGACCAGAAGAAGGACGCCAACCTGATCGGCCAGTT
>CAISJH010000203.1 GCA_903885585.1 uncultured beta proteobacterium | reverse complement strand
TGGGCCCTGCCGCGCCGTGAACTGCAGCGCCTGCGCGGCCGCTTGTTCCTGGCGCCGCAGGTGCCGCCACTGCCGCCGCGCCAACGCGTGGTGACTGCGGTGCTGGCTGGGCGCCTGCCGGCGCAAAGCCTGTGGGCCAGCGTGCGCAGCCTGTTCTACCCCTCGGACATCCCTGCAGCCCACGCCGCGCTGGAGCGCTTTGACCTGCACGACAAGCTCTTCGACCGGGTGGACCGCCTGTCCGGCGGCGAACGCCAGCGTGTGGGCCTGGCGCGGGCCCTGGTGGCGCCGGCTGGCCTGTGGCTGGTGGACGAGCCGCTGTCGGCGCTGGACCCGGCCCGCGCCGGCCAGGCCGTGGCCACCTTGGTCGATCAGGCGCGCGCGCGCGGCGCCACGCTGGTGGCCACGCTGCATCAGGTGGACCGTGCGCTGGCGCACTTTCCGCGCATCGTGGGGCTGCGCGAGGGCCGGCTGGTGTTCGACCTGCCCCCGGTCGAGGTGACGCCTGAGCGCTTGGCGCACTTGTACGCGCAGCATGAGCATGAACTGGTGGGGCCGGCGGCGGTGGGGGCTCCAGGTGCGCTTGGCGATGCTGGGGGCGGCGGGCCCGCGCCAGCACCGGCCCCGGCGGTCATGCACTGCCGCTGAAGGGTCACCCCTCCCGTGATCAACACCCTCGGCACCGCTTCTAGTGGCGTTGGCAGCCCCGGCGGCCCGGCCGCACGGGCAGCCCCGCAGCGCGACCCAGCCTGGCTGGGCCGCGTGTTCTGGGCCGGGGCCGGCCTGGTGCTGCTGTGGCCGCTGCTGGTGGCCACCGAGTTCCGACCCTGGATCCTCTTCGAAGCCCGTAACCTGCAGGTCACGGGCGACTTCCTGGCCAGCTTCCTGCCGCCAGCGGTGGGGTCGGAGTTCCTGTGGATGGTCGTCAAGGAAACCTGGCGCACGGTGGCCATCGCCACGTCTGGCATGACGCTGGCGCTGGTGGTGGCGGTGCCGCTCACCCTGGTTTGCACCCGCGTGCTGTCGGTGTCGGCCTTGAGCGGACGCATGGCCCGGGGCCCGGCCGCCCTGCGGTTTGTTGCGCGGGTACTGCTGGTGCTGCTGCGCAGCGTGCCCGAGCTGGTGTGGGCGCTGGTCTTCGTGCGGGTGGTGGGCCTGGGGCCCACGGCCGGGGTGCTGGCCATTGCGCTGACCTACGGCGGCATGCTGGGCAAGGTGTATGCCGAGATACTGGAAAGCGGCGAACCCCACGCCACACAGACCCTGTTGCGCAACGGCGGCTCGCGCCTACAGGCCTTCTTCTACGGCCTGTTGCCGCAGAACGCGGCCGAGCTCACCAGCTACACCGTCTACCGCTGGGAGTGCGCCATCCGCAGCTCGGTGGTGCTGGGCTTTGTGGGCGCGGGCGGCCTGGGCCAGCAGATGGACAACTCGATGAAGATGTTCAATGGCGGCGAGGTGTTGACCATGCTCGCCGTCTTCGTGGCCTTGGTGGCGCTGGCCGACCGCATCAGTGCCGGGCTGCGCCGGGCTTTGGGGTGAGCGCCGGTGACGCATCCTTCCCCCTCCAACGTCCCCTACCGAGTGCCGCCTGCGGTGTTCAACGCACGCTGCAAGGCCTGCTGGTTCACGGCCGGCGTGCTGGCACTGGTGGTGGCGAGCTTTTGGAGCCTGGACCTGAAGTGGGCGCAGTTCCTGTCGCTGGAGGCCGCCCGCAGCATGGGGCGCTTTCTGGCCGAGTTCTTCCCGCCCGATCTCTCCGGCCCCTTCCTGCACAAGGTGCTGGTGGGCACCTGGGAGACGCTGGCGATGTCGGCGCTGGGCACGCTGCTGGCGGCAGTGGGCGGGCTTGCGCTGGCGCTGCCGGCCAGCCGGCTGCATGAGGGCGACGCCGCCCGGGGCCGCGCGCCCACGCGCTTGCTGCTGAACGCGCTGCGCTCGGTGCCGGAACTGGTGTGGGCCGCACTGCTGCTGATTGCCGCCGGCCTGGGCCCCTTTGCCGGCACGCTGGCGCTGGCCTTCCACACCGCAGGCGTGCTGGGCCGGCTGTTCGCCGAGGCCATCGAGAATGCGCCCAGCGGGCCGGGCGACGCGCTGCGCGCGCAGGGCGTGGGCAACGGCCGCGTCTTTCTGTATGCCACCTTGCCCCAGGTGCTGCCGCAACTGATGAGCTACACGCTCTACCGCTGGGAGAACAACATCCGCGCCGCCGCCGTGCTGGGCGTGGTGGGCGCGGGCGGCCTGGGGCAGTTGCTGGCCTTCCACATGGGGCTGTTCCACATGGGCAAGACAGCCACCATCCTGGCCGCCATGCTGGCCTTGGTGGCGCTGGTGGACGTGTTGAGCTTTGCGGCAAGGCGGCGCATGAATGCGTGAGGGTGGAGCATGAGCCTGCCGCCCCGCGTCGGCTGGCTGTTCGCCCACGACTGGGACGGCCGCGCGCGCGACCATCTCCAGGCCCAGGGCCGGGCGAGTTTCGACCACGCCGGCTTTGACCTCTTCAGCTTTCCCAGCAACGCGGCGCTGGCCCTCTACGACCACGAGCGCTTTGCCCAGCGCCAGGCCCGGCGCGGGCGGCGCCTGGGCTGGCGAGCGGTGTTGTCGCACCAGGAGCACTTCGGCGCCGTGGCTGCTGCGCTGGTGGCCGAAGAACTGGGCCTGCCCGGCACGCCGGTGGAGTCGCTGCTGGCGGCGCAGCACAAGCTGCATGCGCGCCGCGTGCTGCAGCAGGTGGCGCCCGAGGCCAACCTCGGCTTTGCCGCGCTGGAGGCCGAGTACGGCGACGACATCCCGCTGGGCCTGGCCTACCCGGCCTTCGTCAAGCCCGTGAAGGCGGCGTTTTCGGTGCTGGCGCGCACGGTGGACGACCATGCGGCGTTGCAGGCCCACACCCGTTTTGGCCAGCGCGAGCTGTGGGTGATCCGCCACCTGGTGGACCCTTTTGACCGCCTCTGCCGCGCCCGCCTGCCGCAGGCCGGCAGCGCCCACCGCATGCTGCTGGAAGAGCCCGTGCCGCTGGCGGTGCCGCAGTACAACCTGGACGGCTGGGTGGCCGACGGGCAGGTGCACGCGCTGGGCGTGGTCGACGCGGTGATGTACCCCGGCACGCGCGCTTTCATGCGCTGGGAGCTGCCCAGCCGCCTGGCCGCGCCGGTGCAGGCGCGCGCGCTGGACGTGGCGCGGCGCTTCCTGGGCGCCATCGGCTTCACGCGCGGCCTGTTCAACCTGGAGTTCTTCCACGACCCCGCGACCGACCGGCTCAGCGTGATCGAGTGCAACCCGCGCCTGGCCTCACAGTTCGGTGATCTGTACCAGCGCGTGCACGGCATCGACCCCCACGCCATGGGCGTGGCCCTGGCCCTGGGCGAAGACCCCGCCGCGCTGCCCCGCACGGAGCCGACGGCGGGCGTGGCGGCCAGCCTGGTGTACCGCGCTTTCAGCCCGGCCGAAGTGCCCCGGGCGCCCGGGCCTGCGCAACGTGCCGCCTTGGCGCAGGCCTACCCCGGTGCGCTGATGTTCAGCTTCCCCAAGACCGGCGCCGCCCTGGCGCGCGACTTCAAGTGGACCGGCAATCATCACTACGGTTTCATCCACCTGGGCGGACGCGACCGCGAGCAGATGCTGGACCGTGCCGAGCACGCCAGTGC
>CAISJH010000202.1 GCA_903885585.1 uncultured beta proteobacterium | reverse complement strand
GAGTCTGCATTGATACATTGGCGTTTCAATTCGTCGTAACCCGAGCATTCACGCGCATCTTCATGGCAAAGACAACCGCAGAACCCCAGGACACGGCTGCCCTGGCTTTGGCCCAGCACACCGCAGACCGCGTGAGCTACGCAAATGCCATCGATGTCTCGAAGTCCAGCGCTGCCGATCAAGGCGACCGGATCGCTCATGTCGCGCTGTCCCTGGTGCGGCTGCCCCTGGCCACGCCGGTGAGCGATGCCAAGGTGCTGACCGGCCGACAAAAACCCATGACGGAGATCGCGTTCGTCTTTGCGGAGATCACCTCGCGTGAGGGCCATCAGGGGGTGGGCTTTGGCTACTCCAAGCGCGCCGGCGGCCCGGGCCTTTACGCCCATGCCTGTGAACTGGCCGAGCACCTGATCGGCGAAGACCCCAACGACATCCAGCGCCTGTTCACCAAGCTGCTGTGGGCCGGCGCCAGCATGGGGCGCAGCGGCCTGACCACGCAAGCCATTGCCCCATTTGACGTGGCCCTGTGGGATTTGAAGGCCCGCCGGGCGGGGCTGCCTCTGGCCAAGCTGCTGGGGGCACACCGGGATTCGGTGCGCTGTTACAACACCTCGGGCGGGTTTCTGCACACGCCGCTGGAACAGGTGCTGGAGAACGTGGCGATCTCGCGTGACGCCGGCATTGGCGGCATCAAGCTCAAGGTCGGCCACCCCGACCACCGGGTCGACCTGCAGCGGGTAGAGGCCGTACGCCGGGCGCTGGGCGACACCTTCCCCTTGATGGTGGACGCCAACCAGCAATGGGACCGACCAGCAGCGCAGCGCATGGGCCGCCGGATGGAGGCCTTTGACCTGGTCTGGATCGAGGAACCCCTGGACGCGTATGACACCGCCGGCCACGCCGCACTGGCCGCCAGCCTGGCCACCCCCGTGGCCACCGGCGAAATGCTCACCAGCTTCCAGGAGCACGCACATTTGATGGAAGGTGGCGGATGCGACTACCTGCAACCCGACGCGCCACGGGTGGGTGGCATCACACCCTTCCTGCAGATCATGGCGCTGGCCGACCACCGCGGTTTGATGCTTGCACCGCACTTCGCGATGGAGATCCACATCCACTTGGCGGCAGCCTACCCGCGCGAGCCCTGGCTGGAGCACTTCGAATGGCTGGCACCCCTGTTCAATGAACAGCTGCGACTGGAAGGCGGCCGCATGCACCTGTCAGCACGCCCGGGGCTGGGGTTCTCCTTGTCTGAACAGGCCCGAGCCTGGACGGTCCAGCAACACAGCGCGGGCGCCCTGCCCTGACCGCCTGGTCTTGGCATCACCAGCGCGGCACGCTCCCCCTCAGAGCAGGCGGCATACCGCCTCGGTCACCTGCACGGTGGTGGCGGTACCACCCAGGTCACGCGTGTGTAGCGCGGGATTGGCGGTCACGGCCTCGATGGCACCCATGAGGCGCTGGGCGGCGGCGGCTTCCCCCAGGTGCTCCAGCAGCATCACGCAGCTCCAGAAGGTGCCCACCGGGTTGGCCAAGCCCTGGCCCATGATGTCGAAGGCCGAGCCGTGGATCGGCTCGAACATGCTGGGGTAGCGGCGCTCGGGGTCGATGTTGCCGGTGGGTGCGATGCCCAGGCTCCCCGCCAGCGCGGCGGCCAGATCGCTCAGGATGTCGGCGTGCAGGTTGGTGGCTACCACGGTGTCGATAGAGGCCGGGCGGTTGACCATGCGCGCCGTCATCGCGTCCACCAGCTCCTTGTCCCAGCGCACGTCGGGGAAGTCGGCAGCCACTTCGGCGGCGATCTGGTCCCACATCACCATGGCATGGCGCTGGGCGTTGCTCTTGGTCACCACCGTCAGCAGCTTGCGCGGGCGCGACTGCGCCAGGCGGAAAGCGTGGCGGATGATGCGTTCCACCCCCACACGGGTCATGATGGAGACATCGGTGGCCACCTCAATCGGGTGGCCCTGGTGCGCGCGCCCGCCCACGCCGGCGTACTCGCCTTCGGAGTTCTCGCGCACGATCACCCAGTTCAGGTCTTCAGGCTTGCACCGCTTGAGCGGGGCGTCAATGCCGGGCAGGATGCGCGTGGGCCGCACATTGGCGTACTGGTCAAAGCCCTGACAGATCTTCAAGCGCAGGCCCCACAGCGTGATGTGGTCCGGGATGTGCGGGTCTCCCGCCGAGCCGAAGAGGATGGCGTCCTTGCGACGCAGGGCGTCCAGGCCATCGGCCGGCATCATCTCACCGTGCGCGCGGTACCAGTCGCCTCCCCAGCCGAAGGTCTCGAAGTCAAGCGCGAAGCCGCCATCCGTCGCAGCCAGCGCTTGCAGCACCTGCTGGCCCGCCGGAACCACCTCCTTGCCAATGCCGTCTCCGGGAATGGTGGCGATGCGATAAGTCTTCATGGAACCGACCTCGAGATGAACTGACCTGCGCGCACTTTACGTGGTCTGTTATACCGCTCTCGCCATCTCAACTCTCAAGTCGGCCGGGACAGCCCTGCGGCTGCACGCCGAATGACAGCTGCCAGCGATTGCATCGTTGGATGCGACGCCATGTGCCGAGCAGCAAACAGGCTGACGGGCGGCAGGTTCCACGACAGGCGGTAGGGCAACGCGGCGCAGGACCCCCTGAGCGTCATATCAGCCGCCACATCACTGGCCAGGATGGTCACGCTGTTGGGTTCCTGCCGTAACACGGTCTCGATGGCGCGGATCGAGATGGTCTCCATGATGGGCGGTGGCGGCTGCACCCCCGCGCTGAGGAACAAGGCGTTGAAGGTGCGCCGCATGGGCGTGTTGGGGGGTGGGAAGATCCAGTCCAGCTGGGCAAGACGTGCCCAGTCCAGCGGTCCCTTGGACAGCCGGGCCCGGCTCTTCACTGGCACCAAAAGACAAGGTTCCTGCTGGTAGATGGGCTCCTGCACGATCTCCAGCCCGGCGTCCTGGTAGGAGCGACCCAAAGCGCAATCCAGTTCACGTGCAGACAGGGCCGCGACGAGCTCATCTGTCGTTCCTTCTCGGGCCAGCACCGCCACGCGTGGTGACTGCCCGAGCAGATGGGTGAACGCGGCGTTGCGGATCGCCTCCGGTACCTGCGGCGTCAAGCCCATGCGTAGCCTCCCGGACATGCCTGTGTCGATGGCCGTCAGCACATGGGCGGCCGACTCCATGTCGGCCAGCGTCACGTGCGCGTAGTGCAAAGCAGCTGCACCCGCCGGCGTGGCCTGCAGACCGCGGCTGGTACGTTCGAACAGCTGGGTCTTGAAGATGTCTTCCACTTCACGCAGCGCTTTGGTGATGGCGGGCTGGCTCAGCTGTAACTGATGAGCCACGCGACTCAGGGTGCCGTGCCGTTCGATCTGCTGCAGAAGCACCAGGTGGCGTAGCTTGAGGCGTGCCACCAGAGTCTGCTGCAACTGTGTCGCGCGGTCTGCGGTCATGCGAGGAGTCTCCCTGTTTCGCTATAAGCTTCGAGTTATAGCAACATTCGAAAATCGTTCAATTCGGTAATTCTCCAGCCGTAAACTGGGTCGCACCCGGCTGAACGACGCGGCCCTGCAGGGCCGCACAAGACCGATGCTTTCACCCGCCCAGTTCACGAATCTGCTGGATGCTCTGAACACCGCCCAGAGCGCCGATGCGGCCTTCAGGCAGATCGACGTCTTCCGACAATTGCTGGCGGGCCCAGGCATCTTCAGCATCAACCTGAACGTCACCACCCGGGACGACCCCCGCAATGAGATTCAGCTCAAGCGGCTGTTCTCTTCCATCAGCGGCACCTTCCCGGTGGAGGGCCGCAAGCGCAAGCTTCGTACGGTGTGGACCGAAACGCTGTTTCTGCGCGGCCAGGTGTTCCTGGCCGAGGGCACCGAAGCGCTGGAGCGTACCTTCGACGACTACGCCCTGATGCGACCACTGGGTTTGGCTGCGGCAGTGAACGTGCCGCTGATGCAAGCCAACCGTTGCTACGCCACCTTCAACGTGTTTGGCATGCGCCCACTTTGGCAGCCCGAGGAGGTGGTGGGCCTGCGCCTGCTCGCACTGGCCGCCGCGCGATGGGTGGAGCCTGCGCCGGCCCTGGACTACGCCTTCGCGCCCGAGGTGCAGCCCCTGACGACCCGAGCTGCCTGAAGCCACTGCACGCCATCGCAAGAAGACCCATGACTCAAGACTCTTCTCCCCAACCGGTCTCGCAGCCTGTAGTGATCGTGGGCGGCGGCCCGGTGGGCCTGTCCATGGCCATCCTGCTCCAGCGCTTTGGCATCGAGTTCACCCTTCTCGAGCGCAGCACGCACACCACCGACCACCCCAAGGCTCGCGGCACCTACGCCCGCACGATGGAGATCTTTCGCCAATGGGGCATCGATGGCCTGATGAAGCGCCACGCATTGCCGGACGGCTCGGACTTCTTCACCTTCTGCGAGTCCATGACCGGGCACGAGTGGGGCCGCACCAACCCAGAGCCCAACGTGGGCCATTCGCCCTGCTGGAAGATCATCCAGTCGCAGGACACGGTCGAGGAGGAGTTGCTGGCGCACGCGCGCCGCAGCCCGGTAGGTCGCATCCTGTTTGGCCACGAGTTCCTGCAGTTTGAGGAATTGGAAGGCTCCATCTCGGTGACGAGCCGAGAGGTCGCCACGGGAAAAACGACCGTGTGGCAAGCGCAATACCTCTTGGCCTGCGATGGCGCAGCAAGCGCGGTGCGGCGCCAGGCGAGTATCGACATGCGAGGCCCCGCAACGCTGGCGGTGATGGCCAACGAGTACTGGCAGGCCGACCTCTCGCAGGTGCGCGATGCCCACCTGTGCGCTGGCTGGCGGGTGCACGCCAAGGGCTCTCCCTACCCCATCTCCACCGTGCTCAACACCAACGGCCGCGACAAGTGGCTCACCCTGATGCCGGTGGGACGTGACGCAGACGAGCGCGCCGGCGAGCGCACCGACGATGAGGTGGTGCAGCTGGCACGCGCCATGTCGGGGGTGCCAAACCTCGACGCCAAGGTCATCAACCGCTCCGTCTGGCGCATGAGCCGGCAGGTGGCCGCCAACTTCCGCAAGGGCCGCGTGCTGCTGGTGGGCGACGCCGCGCACCGTTTCCCGCCCAATGGCGGCTACGGCATGAACTCGGGCATCCAGGACGCCCATAACCTGGCCTGGAAACTGTCCTTCGTGCTGCGGGGGCTCGCCAGTCCGCGGTTGCTGGACAGTTACGACAGCGAACGGCGCCCCGTGGCCGAATCGAACGCCGACTTCAGCCTGCACAACGCTGCCCGCTTCATCCAGACCGACGAGGCGCTACGCTCGGGCAACGTGGACCGCATCAATTTCTGGATCCGGGACAGCGACAACCACATCCACAGCATCGGGCAGTCTCTGGGCTTCGTCTACGAGGAAGGGGCCGTCATCCCAGATGGCAGCGGGAAGCACCTGTGGCATCCACGCTACTACGAGCCGACCGACCGACCGGGCGCGCGCTTCCCGCACATCTGGCTGGACGCCACCCGGCGCCAGACCACGCTGGACTGGTTCGACAAGGAATTCGTGCTGGTGGCGGGCCCCAAGGCCGAGGATTGGATGGAGGCGGCGCGGCGCGTGTCGGGAACGAACGGCGTGGCTTTGCAGGTGCGGCAATTGGAAGATTCGCACCAGAAGGACGGGCTGCTCGTGGGCCTGCGCGGCGCGCTGCTGGTGCGCCCTGACGGGCACGTGGCCTGGCGTCGGCCCTGGCCCGCCAGCGACCCCGCCGCCGAGCTGAGCGCGGCCCTGCAGACCCTGCTGTCGTGACAGCCACCCCTTGGACGAGGTCAACGCCATGCCTGTGAGCGGACTGCACCATTACACGCTGCGCTGCGTGCCGGAAGAGCTGCCGGCGCTGCACGACTTCTACACCCAGGTAATCGGCCTGGCGGTTGGCGCGCGCCCTGAAATTCCGGCCCCGGGCTACTGGCTGTATGCCGGCGGCCACCCCATCGTGCACCTGTACGCCCACCTGTCGCACCCGTTCGATGGGGCCAGTGCATCGGCAGATGCAGAACAGGGCGCGGCACCCACGGGGGTGACCGGACCGCTGGACCACATCTCCTTTCGTGCCGACGACGTCGAGGGTGTGCGGCAGCACTTGCGAGCGCGGGGTGTGCCGTTCGAAGAGGCCCCAGTGCCAGGCTGGCCGCTGCACCAAATCTTTGTGCGCGACCCCATGGGGCTGAAGGTCGAGATGACCTTCGACCTCAGCGCCGAGCCCGTAACCGGCCCGCGACCATGACCCAGTTCGTGGACTGCGGCGAGGCCCGCATCGCCTGTGACGCGGTGGGCGCGGGGCCGCCCCTGCTGCTCATGCATGGGGCCGAAGCTACGCGCCACATGTTTGCCGACTTGCTGCCCCACTTGACGGCGCACTTTCGCGTCATCACTTACGACCAGCGGGACTGCGGCGACACGCAGGCCCCGCCCACGCCCGCCACCTTGAGGCAACTCGCGGACGATGCCCACTTGCTGATGCGCGGCCTGGGGTTGGAGCGCGCCCATGTCTTCGGCTCCTCCTTCGGCGGCCGAATTGCACAAGCCCTGGCAGTCCTCCATCCCGCATCGGTGGGCCACTTGGTGCTGGGCAGCACCTGGCCCTTGCCCCACGCGCTGGCAGAACTGAACCCGCAGGGCGCACAACAACTGGCCGCCTTGCGTTCGGGCCTGCCTCAGACGGCACAGGCCTTGGCCACATGGTTCTTCCCAGAGCCCTTTCTGGTCGAGCGTCCCGCCCTGCGCGACATCTTTTCCGCGGTGAGGCCCGCCAGCGAACGCTCACACCGCCGCGCCCTGGCCGTGGAAGACCGGCTGGAGATCGACTGGTCCGCCGTCAAGGCACCCACGCTGCTTCTGGCCGGGGGGCTGGACCGTGTCGTGCCCCCTGCATTGACGCGCGGCATTGCATCGCATCTGCCTGGCGCCGAGTTCGCTTTGCTCGACGGCGTGGGCCACGCCACCACGCTACAGGCACCGGGCACAGTGGCCCAGCACCTGATCCTCTTTCTTGCCCCCTGAAAAGCACCGTTCCAACCCGAAGGAGACACCCTCATGAGACTGTTTGCACGAACCCTCCTGGTCAGCGCGCTGCTGGCCTCCGCAACCGCCTCACAGGCCCAGATCGGCGAGGACTGGATGGCCGGCAAGGTCACCACCGGCAACCCCGCCATCACCTACGCGGGCGCCCCCATCGAGATCAAGTACGGCCACCCCTCGCCGCCAGCGTCGGTGCTGGTGCCGGTGCTGCAGGCCAACATCAAGCGGCTGAACGCCAACAGCAACGGCAAGCTCGTGGTCAAGGAGTACGGCTCGGGCAGTCTGTTCGGTGCGCGGGACGGCTTCAAGGGCGTGCGCAGCGGCGTGGGCGAGTGGGGCGTGTGCTACCCCACCTACGAAGGCCGCACCATGCCGCTGTCGCGCGTGTGGGAGCAGCCGTTCGTCACCCCACCCAACCCCATGGTGGCTTCGCGCATCGCGCAGGAGCTGGCCACCAAGTACTTCGTGCCCGAGTTCAAGAAGCAGGGTGTGGCCTGGGGCAACTACATAGGCTTTCAGCCCTCTGACGTGCTGAGCAAGAAGCCCATCCGCCGGCTGGAGGACCTGCAAGGCCTGAAGATTGGCGCCCAGGGCTTCTCGCCTGACGTGGCCAAGGCCCTGGGCGTGGCGCTGGTCAACTTGCCCTACCCCGAGCTGTACACCGCCTTGCAGCAGGGCGTGATCGACGCCGTGTTCTGGGTGGATGCCGGCTTCGTGCCCTTCAAGCTGCACGAGGTGGCCAAGTTCCACACCACGCTGTCGCTCAACGGCGGCGGGGCCTGGACCTGCCTGAACCCCGACGCCATGGGCAAGCTGCCGGCAGACCTGCAGCAACTGTTCTACCGCGGCCTGGAGCCCTTCGCGATGTACAGCGCCAAGGTCTCTGGCGTGGACTTCGCCATCAAGGCGGCCGAGGCCTACAAGGCTGCGGGCGTGGAGATGATCAAGCTCAGCCCTGCCGAGATCAAGCGCTTCAAGGACCGCTTGCAGCCCGTGGTGGATGCATGGGCCGATGACCTGGAGAAGGACAAGATCCCGGCGCGCTCATTGCTCAAGGACATCCAGGCGCTGGTCACCAAGTACGAAGGCATGACGCCCGAGCAGCTGATGAAGCTGTCCATCGAAAACCCCGCTCAGGTGAACCGTTGAGCACACCAGACTTGAGTTCCAAGGAGGCCGCCACCGAGGGTGTGGCGGCCCTGCAGCTGGCCGCTGACGCGCCAGGTGGGCGCTGGCTCAACCGGCGCCTACCGCTGCTGCTGCGCGACGCCGCGGCGCTGGTCTTCCTGCCGCTCATCGTGGGCGTGGTGGCGGCTGATGTGGTGGGGCGTTACTTCTTCAAGCATCCGTTCCAGTGGTCCCAGGAAGTCGCGTCGCTGGCCCTGCTCATGCTGTTCGTGGCGGCCATCCCGTTCGCCACGGCGGCCGATGGCCACATCCGCACGGAGACGCTCTACGAGCGTTACCGCCCGCGCACCCGCGCGGCCATCGACGCCATGGGCTCCCTTTTCGGGGCGGTCTTCATGGCCATGGTGGCCTACTGGCAGCTGCTTGAACTGCCCGGGCTGATCTCGCGGGGCGAGGGGGCTGAGTTCATCGACCTGCCTTATTGGCCCATGAGCGTGTTCCTCGCCCTGTGCATGGCGTTTGGCGTCCTGCAGCTTCTGGTCAGGGCCTTGGCTTGCGGCCGCGTTGCATCAGGCCGAGCATCGTGAAGACGCATGACGAGCGCTTGCCGCCGAAACCCAAGACCGTGAGGACGACCACGCCATGAGCCTGATCGCCCTGGGCTACCTCGCCATCGTGGCGCTGTTGGTGCTCATCATGATCGGCGTGCCCATCGGCTGGGCGATGGCCATCGTGGCCATCGCTGGCGAGGTCTACGTGGGCGGCTTCAGCATCGCCGCCTCCAAGATCAGCCTGACATTGTGGGAAAACGGCACGACCTTTGTCTTCATCGCGCTGCCCTTGTTCCTGCTGATGGGGCAGCTGGCCTACCGCACCGGCATCACCAACGACCTCTACGACTGCGTGAGCAAATGGTTCGGGCATTTGCCGGGCGGCATCGCTGTTTCAGCAGTGCTGTCCAACGCGGCCTACGGCGCGGTCACCGGCAGCAGCATCGCCTCGGTGGCCACGCTGGGCCCGATGGTGATGCCTGAGTTCCGCAAGTACCGCTACGACCTGGGGCTGGCCACGGGCACCCTGGCCTCGGCCGGCACCCTGGCGGTGCTGGTGCCGCCGAGCACGCTGCTGGTGATCTACGGCGTCTGGACGGAAACCTCCATCGGCGACCTCTTCATGGCCGGCATCGTGCCCTGCCTCTTGCTCACCGTCGTCTACTGCGCCTGCCTGGCGGTGTGGTGTGCGCTGCGGCCCGACATGGGCCCGCCCGGGCAGCGCTATGCCTGGCCCGAGCGCATCGCCTCGCTGACCAAGCTGCTGCCGGCGCTGGCGGTGATCACCGTGGTGCTGGGCGGCATCTACGGCGGGGTGATGACCCCTTCGGAGTCAGCAGCGGTGGGCGTGATTGGCGTGCTGTTCATCGCCGCGGCCATGCGGCGCCTGTCCTGGGCGGCCGTGATCGATTCGCTGCGCCAGACCATCCAGACCTGCGGCATGGTGTTCGTGATCGTCGTGGCGGGCATCATGTTCACCCGCTTCATGGTGCACACCAACGTGACCGCCGACTTCGTTGCCATGATCGGCGGCCTGGGCCTGAGCAAGACCGCTCTGCTGCTGGCCATGCTGGTGCTCTACTTCATTCTGGGCACGGCGCTGGAGGCCTTGGGGATGTTGATCCTCACCTTGCCCTTCGTGATGCCGCTGATGCTGGCAGCCGGCGTGGACAAGGTGTGGTTCGGCATCTTCCTGTGCGTGATGATGGAGCTGGCGGCCGTGAGCCCGCCCGTGGGCATCACCGTGGCGGTGATGCGCAGCGTGGCGCCAGACGTGCCCACCAACGTGATCTTCCGCGGCTGCATGCCCTTTCTGGTGCTGACCATCCTGCTGACCTTTGCGCTGATTGCCTGGCCGTCACTGGCGCTATGGCTGCCGCAGGTGATGAAACCGGGTTGAGTCATCTCAACGTTGCAAGTCCACCTCGTCCACGGAATTGCACCCTGCTCGCTCACTAGCAGCGAGGTCGGCGAATGCTGCGGGCTGGACGGTGGCCACACCAGCGCTGATGGTGACGTGCTTCGCTGCCTTCGAGGCTCGATGCTCCGGACCCATGGCGCGCACGGCACATAGCGGGGCCTTGCCAGACTGCAGGTGCCAGCCGTTGGACAGACTGCCTAGAATCCCTACAGTCCCGCCGTAGTTCAATGGATAGAACGAGCGCCTCCTAAGCGCTAGATACAGGTTCGATTCCTGTCGGTGGGACCATCGATTCGCGCAGGCCCGCCGCGCGCCAAATCCCTCACACCAAGTCCAGAAAGCCCAGCACCGCCTCGAGGTGGTCGCTGAAGTCGGTGATGGCGTGATCGCCACCTTCCAGCAGGCGCAGTGTGGCGTGGGGGTAGCGCGCTGTCATCTCGCGCCAGTCCAGGACCTCATCACCCTTGGCGATGACTGCCAGATGGGCCGGCTCGGGCCCACGCAGCGCCTGGTGACTGGCTTGCTCCAGCGCCCGCAACTCTCCCACGTGCGTCTCAGTGAACGTGAAGCGCTGGCTGGCGTCATGCCAGCCGCCATGCTCGCCCAGGTGACGAGCCAAGTCGCGAGAGGGTTGCACCGCCGGATTCAGAACCACGGCGCGACATCCCCGCTCGCCAGCCACACAGGTGGCATAGAAGCCCCCCAGCGAGGAGCCCACCACGGCCATGCGGTCAGCTGGCCAGTGGGCGGTGCCAGAGCGAACCAGCGCCATGGCCGCCTGAGGGGATGGTGGCAGCTGAGGGCACCACCAGTGCACCAGCGGGTGGCGAGCAGACACGGCCGCTTGCACCAGGCGTGCCTTGGTCGACTGCGGTGAGGAACGGAATCCGTGCAGGTACAGCAGATGGGTGACTGACATGGCCAGGGCAATGGCTCCAAAGGACCTCGGCGCACACGAAGGGCAACGCCGAGAGCCGGCCGAGCGCGCGACCCGGGCACGGCGGCCCGGCTTGGCGACTCAGGCCGCGTCGATCACCTCGGCGGCAGCGCGAAAGGCATCCACCGCCGCGGGAAAGCCGCAGTACACGCTGGCGTGCAAGAAGATCTCCTGCAGCTCTTCCTTGGTCACGCCGTTGTTGAGCGCGCCGCGGACATGGATCTTGAGCTCGTGCATGCGGCCCAACGCCAACAGCATGGAGACGGTGACGATGCTGCGGGTGCGCAGGTCCATGTTGGTCCGCTGCCAGGTGTTGCCCCAGGCGTGGCGTGTCACCAGCTCCTGCAACGGCGCGGTAAACGCAGTGGCCTTGGCCAGAGCGCCATCCACATAGACATCACCCAGCACCGCGCGGCGCGTTGCAAGACCCTTGCTGTCCAGATCCATGAAAACTCCTCGAAGTCGTCCCTCCAGCATAGCGGCTGTGGTGTTGACTGCTGTTGCCGCGGCCGCCACCAGCAGCTGCCTTCACTCCACTTCTTCTCAGCAAGCAGCAGCAGTGGCCGAGCACCGATATGGCGGCACGCGCGGACGCGAAGGCGCAGAACGGTGGCATAATATTGGGCTCCGGTTGAAACCGACCGGGCGGTTAGCTCAGCGGTAGAGCACTGCCTTCACACGGCAGGGGTCGCAGGTTCGAACCCTGCACCGCCCACCAAGGAAATCAAGCACTTGCGCCACCCTAGGGTGGCGTTTTGCTTTCTGGTGTCCGGCGTGTATCCGAAACCACGGTTTTGGGTGGCTCGCCTTAACCAGGTCGAGCAGCGGCTGCCAACACTGGCCCCCTGACGCTGCAGTACAGAAATCGCACCCGCGCAGCGTACGGTGGTCTTCATCACGGTGCGCTCAGGATCCCGGCGTCGTGACCCGAATCAATGCAACGAGGTCACCGCGCTGGATGATGGAGTTGCCTGGATGAACGGGCGCTGAGCAGTGCCGCGAAGCGCCAGATGGGGAGGCGCAGTGGAAAGCTCGAATCTGGCCAGAGCGTTCACGCTGATCGAACCTGGACCGGTGGTCCTGCTCACCACCCAGGATGGACAGCAGAACAACATCATGACCATCTCGTGGACCATGGTCGTGGATTTCAAGCCGGTCATTGCCATCACCACGGGTGCGTGGAACCACTCCTACGCGGCCTTGCGCGACCGTCGGGAGTGCGTCCTCGCTGTTCCCACGGTCGACTTGCTGGACCAGGTGGTCGGCATCGGAACATGTTCTGGAGCCGATACCGACAAGTTCTCCGCCTTCCAGTTGACACCCTTGCCATCCAAGCTGGTCACAGCGCCCCTGATACGGGAGTGCCTGGCCAACATCGAGTGCAAGGTGATCGACTTCATCGACAAACACCATATCGTGGTGTTGGAGGGGGTTGCGGCCTGGTTCGATACCGCTCGCAAGGAGAAACGTACGGTCCATGCCGTAGGCGACGGCACTTTCATCGTCGACGGGCGCCGGCTGGACCGCAAGAAACTGATGGCTGAAAAGCTGCCACCAGGCGTTTAGCTGGGTCCTATCGGGGTCAGGCACTCGCTCACTTGAGAAGGCCCTTACAGCGGCCCTTGGAGGCAGCGCGCTGTGACTTCCGGCTCTACAGGCGCAAACCGCGGGACAGACCGACCCTCCACCTGCACCGTCCCAAAAAACATGGCGTGCGGCCGTACCCACCAGCCGGTGGCGTTGTAAAGCGGCCGGTAGACCACCAGCGGCTCCAAGGTCTCACTGTGGCGGGCAATGCCCACCACCTCGTACTCACCGCCCTTGTAGTGGCGATACCGACCCAGGGCCGTGGGTGGCAGGGGTGGCAGGTCATCGCTCAAGGTCAGCCCTCCGCGGGGTCATCATTGCGCACTGGCAGCTGGATGCACCAAGCTGCGCCAGACGGTCTTGCCGCCGCTGGCCTTGTCGAGGTCTTTGAGCCACTCCTCGTGGGCCCGTAACTCCGCCTCGGCTGCAGCCACCACGGGCAACGCAATACGGCTGAGGTCCAGGCGCGGCACGTCACTGCGTTGGCCCTGCTGACTGCTGCCGGCATCGATGACCAACGAGTCCTGCCCGCGGGTCATGCGCACGTACACCTCGGCCAGGAGGCCGGCGTCGAGCAGCGCACCGTGGAAGGCGCGGTTGCTGTTATCCACCTCCAGGCGGCGGCACAGCGCGTCCAGCGAGTTGCTCTTGCCTGGAAACATCTCACGCGCCATGGCCAGCGAGTCGGTCACCCGGGCCACCATGCTCTGGACGCTGGCCTGCCCCAGCCGCTTGAGTTCCTCGTTCAGAAATCCGGTGTCGAAAGGCGCGTTGTGAATGATGACTTCAGCACCGCTCAAGAACTCCAGCACCTTCGGCGCCTCGTCGGCGAAGCGGGGCTTGTCGGAGAGGAACTCATCGGTCAGGCCGTGCACGCGTACGGCCTCCGGGTGGACAGTTCGCTCGGGGTTGAAGTAAAGGTGCAGGTGGCGGCCTGTGAGCCGGCGCCCCACCATCTCGATGCAACCGATCTCGACGATGCGGTCGCCTGCGAGGGCATCCAGCCCCGTGGTTTCGGTGTCCAGAAAGATCTGTCGCATCAGTTCGTCTCCAACGTCAGTGGACAGCGTTGGAGCGGGCCGACCATCGCATCAGCCACACGCCCGCCACCACCATGGGCACACACAGCCACTGTCCCATGCTCATGTTCAATGCCAGCAGGCCGAGGAAAGCGTCAGGCTCCCGGAAGTACTCGGCCACGAAGCGGAACACACCGTAGCCCACCAGGAAGGCACCAGACACCTGGCCCATGGGGCGCGTACGCCGGCCGTACCACCACAGCAAGGCGAACAGCAGCAAGCCCTCCAGCAGGAACTGGTACAGCTGCGAAGGGTGCCGCGCCAGCATGCTGCCTGACTGTGGGAATGCCATCGCCCAGGACAGCGAGGCGTCGGCCTGGCGGCCCCAGAGCTCGCCGTTGATGAAGTTGCCAATGCGTCCGCTGGCCAGCCCGGTGGGCACACAGGGGGCGATCAGATCCGTCACCTGCAGAAACGGACGTTTGCGAAGGCGTGCAAACAGAGCCATGGCCAGCACCACGCCCAGCAACCCGCCGTGGAAGGACATGCCGCCCTTCCACACCATCAGGATCTCCAGCGGGTGCTGCAGGTAGTAATCCGGCTTGTAGAAGAGCGCGTACCCCACGCGGCCACCGAGCACCACGCCCACCACGCCGAAGAAGAGCAGATCTTCCACGTCGCGCCGCGTCCAGCCCGCACCTGCAAAGCTGGGCTGCCGCACCCGCAGGCCCGCCAGAAACAGAAACAGCCCGAAGGCCACCAGGTAGGTCAACCCGTACCAATGCACTTGCACCGGGCCCAGCGCCAGGGCCACGGGGTCAAACTGGGGATGGACGAGCATGCGCAAGACTCCTTCGAGCGGCGCATTGTCCATGCCGCGAGCCCGGCGGCACCGACCATCAAGCCAGACGCGGCCGGTGGCCGGAAAGACCCTAGGGACTTCAAGCGCAGGACAGGGGCCCAGGGCACGCTAAAGTGCCGGGTCGATTTTGTGGAGACCTCACCCATGTCACTGAACCGCCGTTCCAAGAACATCACCGAAGGGGTGGCCCGCGCGCCCAACCGCTCCATGTACTACGGCATGGGCTACGAGGCCAGCGACTTCGGCAAGCCCATGATTGGCGTGGCCAATGGGCACTCCACCATCACTCCCTGCAACTCCGGGCTGCAGAAGCTGGCCGATGCCGCCGTGGACGGCCTCAAGGCTGCCGGCGCCAACCCGCAGGTGTTTGGCGTGCCCACCATCAGCGACGGCATGTCCATGGGCACCGAGGGCATGAAGTACAGCCTGGTCTCGCGCGAGGTGATCGCCGACTGCGTGGAGACCTGCGTGGGCGGCCAGTGGATGGACGGCGTGGTGGTGATCGGCGGCTGCGACAAAAACATGCCCGGCGGCATGATGGGCATCCTGCGTGCCAACGTGCCGGCCATCTACGTCTACGGTGGCACCATCCTGCCCGGCAAATACAAGGGGCAGGACCTCAACATCGTCAGCGTCTTCGAGGCCGTGGGCCAGTTCAGCGCCGGCAAGATGAGCGAAGAGGACTTCTGCGAGATCGAGAAGCGGGCCATCCCCGGCAGCGGCTCTTGCGGCGGCATGTACACCGCCAACACCATGTCCTCCTCCTTCGAGGCCCTGGGCATGAGCCTGCCCTTCTCGTCGACGATGGCCAACGTGGAAGACCCCATCGTGGCCTACACGGCGGAAGCCGCGCGCGTGCTGGTGGAGGCCGTCAAGGCCGACCTGAAGCCGCGCGACATCGTCACACGCAAGTCGATCGAGAACGCCGTGTCCGTGATCATGGCCACTGGCGGGTCCACGAACGCCGTGCTGCACTTCCTGGCCATCGCGCACGCCGCGGGCGTGGAGTGGACCATCGACGACTTCGAGCGCGTGCGCCGCCGGGTGCCCGTGATCTGTGACCTCAAGCCCAGCGGCAAGTACATGGCCATCGACCTGCACCGCGCTGGCGGCATCCCGCAGGTGATGAAGGTGTTGCTGAATGCCGGCCTGCTGCATGGCGACTGCATCACCATCACCGGCAAGACCGTGGCAGAAAACCTGGCCGATGTGCCTGACGTGCCGCGTGCCGACCAGGATCTGATCCACACGGTGGAAAACGCGATCTACGCGCAGGGCCATCTGGCCATCCTCAAGGGCAACCTGTCGCCCGAGGGCTGCGTGGCCAAGATCACGGGCCTGAAGAATCCGGTGATCACCGGCCCGGCGCGGGTGTTCGACGACGAGCAGTCGGCGCTGGCCTCGATCATGGCCAACCAGATCAAGGCGGGCGATGTGATGGTGCTGCGCTATCTGGGCCCCAAGGGTGGCCCGGGGATGCCGGAGATGCTGGCACCCACAGGTGCGCTGATCGGCCAGGGTCTGGGAGAAAGCGTGGGCCTGATCACCGACGGGCGCTTCTCAGGCGG
>CAISJH010000201.1 GCA_903885585.1 uncultured beta proteobacterium | reverse complement strand
GTTCTCCCCGATCGACTGGCTTTACCAGTCTTGGGCCTATGACGCGCACGACGTGGGGGGTACACCAGGCTTCGGCGGTGACACCGCCGCGGCGCTGGCCTCGATACGCGCCCGCACCTTGGTGGCGGCACCTCCGTTGGATCTGTACAACCCGGCGCCTGCAGCCCGATGGGCCGCCGACAGGATTGCGGGGGCCCGCTTTGTGGAACTGGACACTGACTGGGGCCACCAGTCGGCCAGCGCCGCCGATGCGGCTAGCGTCAGGCGGCTTGACGAAGAGATTGCGGCGCTGCTGTCGGGCTGACACGCTGGATGCGAGGCGCAAGAAGCTCAGACGATGAACTTGGCCGTCGAGCTGTCACGCACCGCAGAAGCGGATCTGGACCGGCCCTTCGATTTCTTGCACTTGTCGGCTCAGGCCTGCAGTGACGGGGCATCAGATGGGGAACCCCGCGTCCTGCACGAGTGGGAACTTCCGGCCAGCTACCTCAGCGCATCCAGCGCGACGCCGCCTCCAGCAGCCCCTGACGCACCCGTTGTTGGCGAGCCGGGTCGGTGTCGCCGCACGCCAGCCGGCACATCCAGTCCGTGGGCGACTCGAAGTCGCAGTGGGAGGCGCCCGCGATCAGCTCGTCGCGCCACAGCGCCGGCAGCGCGGTGGCCCAGGGGGCGGCCACGGCCTCGGCGTTGCAGCGCGAGGGCGGTCCGCGCAGCAGCAGGGCCTCAGTGCGCAGCCGTGTGGCCGCCGCCAGGCCCAGGCGCTCGGCCTCATCAGGCAGCGTGCGGTCGAACGGGTCCAGTCCGACGTAGCCGACCACGCCTGGCGTGTGGGCCGCCAGCAGGCTGGACCGCCCACCGGCAGAAAAGCCCACGAGCATGACCCGCTCCACCGGAGCCCCGAAGGTTCCGCCCGCACGCAGCGCGCCCACCAGCGCGGCCAGGGCGCGGGCATTGCAGCGGAAGTCGAAGGTGCAGGGCAGGTCCGGCGTCAGCGTCAGCACGCCGGTATCGGCCAGCGCCTGCGCATGGCCCGCCAGCGTGCGCCGACTGCGGGTGAAGCCGTGCGAGAGGATGGCGGCCCCGCGCAGCGGACCGGCAGCGGGGTAGACGTCGAGCGTGACGCGGTGGCCGTCGAGGGCGTGCACCTGCGTCTGCAAGGGAGGCTGAACCTGCGGCTGAGTCGGCGACGGCGCTGCGGGCGAGGCTGCAGCGGCTATCGTGGCCATGGTGACCATGGCCGCCGCCACACCCGCCAGCGCGAGGCCGATCTGGCTTGCTTGGCGGGTCAAGGGCTTCATTCACGCATTGTCAGCGGCCGTGTGCTGGCGGACAGCCCGCGCCCGACGAACAACCGGCAACCAGCCGGTCAGGTCTCGCTCTGCACCATCTCGACCAATTGGCTGAGCGCTGCTGACCATCCAGCCTCGAAGCCCATGGCCTCGTGGGCATCGCGCCCGGCCGCGTCCACATGGTGCAGCTGCGCCTGGTAGCGCGTGCCGCCGTCGGGAAGCCGGTCGAAGCGCAGTTCGCACACGAATCCGAAGCCCGGCTGGGCCACGGCCTGGGGCACAAAGCCGGGCCCCAGCAGATTGGTCCACACCAGCCGGTGCGGGGCCTCGACCGACAGAAAGCAGCCCACCCCTTCCGGAAGGGGCGGCCCTTGCGGGGCCTGCATCGTGGTGCAGAAGGCGCCGCCAGGCCGAGGATCGATCCTGCAGGCCACCACACGCCAGGGCCTGGGGCAGAACCAGGGCATCAGGCGCTCGGGTACGGTCCAGCCCTCAAAGCACTGCTCTGGGCTGATGGGCACCTCCCGCAGCAAACGCAGGGTCAAGTCGGGGTGTGGGTTCATGGGTCACAGTCTAAGGACTGTGAGGCGACGGCCTATCCATGTCCCCTCGGGCGGCCGTAGCCTTTGCCCCAACCAGCTTCGACAACGCCTCCAGCCCGATGGGTGGCTTCGTCAACCACGGCAGTGCATACAGGCGCCGGGCAAGGCCTGCGGCCATGCGCTTGATCTGCTCGTGCTCACCCGTCAGCCGGGCCTGCAGCAGCGGGTCGTGCGTGCCGGTCGCCAGCAGGCTCTGGTTGAGCACCCAGGCATAGGGTTCGATGTGGGCGCGCCGCAGGTCGTCCTGCAACGCGGCCGCCTGGGAGACCGGCGTCACCTCAGGCAACGTCACCAGGATGATCTTCGTGTACGCGCCGTCCTGCAGCCGCATCAGCGGCGTGATGATGCGCGCGGCGCCAGCGCCTTCGAACTCACGCGTCGTCTGCCGGTGGTACGCGCCGGTGGCGTCCATCAGCAGCATGGAGTGGCCGGTGGGTGCCGTGTCCAGCACGACGAAGGCGCTGCGGCCTTCGCTGACGATGCGCGAGAACGCGTGGAACACCGCCACCTCCTCGGTGCAGGGCGACTGCAGGTCCTCCAGCAGCAGTGCTTGCTCCTGCGCGTCCAGCGGGGGGGACTTGGCCGCCATGATCTTGTCGATGTAGCGCTGCGTCTCGACCTTCGGGTCGATGCGGCTCACCTTCAAGCCCGGCAGGTCGCCCTCCAGCGTGCCGGCCAGATGCGCTGCGGGGTCGGTGGTGCTCAGGTGCACGGTGTGGCCCCGCTGCACCAGGCCGATCGCCAGGGCTGCGGCGATGGTGGTCTTGCCCACGCCGCCCTTGCCCATCACCATGATCAGGCCGTGCCCGGCCGCGGCCAGGTCATCGGCCAGCTGCGCCAGGTCGGGAGGCGGGTCGCCCGGCGTCGCGGGGGGCGTCGTGTGAAGGGCCAAGGGCGCGGGGCCGGGGGCCAGCAGCGCGCGCAATGCGGGCAGACCGACCGTGTCGAACGGGCGCAGCGGCACCTGGTCCTGCGGCAGTGCGCGCAAGGGCGTGGGCATGCCCTGGAGCGCATGCTGCCCCCGGTCTTCAAGGGCGCAGGCGACGACATCGCTGCGGTCGCTGGCGTGGAAGACGCCGTTGACGGCCAGGCGTTGGTTGTCCAGACCCAGCTCGTGCAGTTCGGCTGAAGTGCGTGCCGCTTCTTCAATGGCGCCACGGTCGGGCCGCGTCACCAGCACCACGGTCGTGAGCGCCGCGTCGCTCAAGGCCTCGAGCGCGGCCTTGAACCGCGCCTCCTGCATCTTCAGACC
>CAISJH010000200.1 GCA_903885585.1 uncultured beta proteobacterium | reverse complement strand
GTCTTTTCAGCCAGGTGGGCCTGGCCACGCAAGCCATGCTGTGGCATGCCGGCGTGCAGACGGTGCTGCCGCCGGGCTACCTGTGCTGCGGCTACCCGCAGCGCGGCTCCGGGCAGTTCGACAAGGCCGAGAAGATCATCACCGACAACCGGGTGCTGTTCCACCGCGTGGCCAACACGTTGAACTACCTGGACATCAAGACGGTGGTGGTGTCCTGCGGCACCTGCTACGACCAGTTGCAGGGCTACCGCTTCGAGGACATCTTCCCCGGTTGCCGCATCATCGACATTCACGAGTACCTCTTAGAGAAGGGCATCACGCTGGGCGACGCCTCGCAGGGTGCTTACCTGTACCACGACCCCTGCCACAGCCCCATGAAGCAGCAGGATCCCATGAAGACCGTCAAGGCGCTGGTCGGGCCTCAGGTGCTCAAGAGCGAGCGCTGCTGCGGCGAGAGCGGCACGCTGGGCGTGACGCGGCCGGACATCAGCACGCAGGTGCGTTTCCGCAAGGAGGAAGAGCTGCGCCGTGGCGAGGCCGCGCTGCGTGCTGACGGCGCGGTGCCGGCAGATGCCGACGTGAAGATCCTCACCAGCTGCCCCAGCTGCCTGCAGGGCCTCAAGCGCTACGAAGGCGACCTGCAGAACGGCCTGCTGGAAGCCGACTACATCGTGGTGGAGATGGCGCGCCAGATCCTGGGTCCTGCCTGGCTGGAGACCTATGTGGCCCAAGCCAATGCCGGTGGCATCGAACGCGTGCTGGTTTGAACCTTCATCATCTGCAAGACACTGGAGACTCACATGGCCGGCCTGACCTCGCAAACCCCCATGCCCACCGCCCTGACGCTGCACCAGACCTCGCGCGTGCTGGAGATCGGCTTTGACGATGGCAAGACCTTTCGTATCCCCTTCGAGTTGATGCGTGTGTACTCCCCCTCAGCCGAGGTGCAGGGGCACGGGCCGGGCCAGGAGGTGCTGCAGACGGGCAAGCGCGACGTGGGCATCACCGACCTGCAGTCCGTGGGCCACTACGCGGTGCAGCCCACCTTCAGCGACGGTCACGACACCGGCATCTTCTCCTGGGACTACCTTTACCACCTGGGCGCTGACCATGAGGCCTTGTGGGCGCAGTACGAGCAGCGCATCGAGGCGGCCGGAACGCACCGCGACGCCCCCATGGCGGCGGCAGGGGCGGGTGGCGCCTGCGGGCACCACCATTGAGCCGCGGCTTGCGGTGAACCCAACGCGCGTCAATCCCCACGGCACGCACCCACTTCGGGTTCCATTCAGGGCGACTGCAGCAGGCGGATCAGCGCGTCGGTCATGTTGTCGCCGGCCGGCGACCGCCGGCGCTGCGTGATCAGGATGCGCAGGAGCTGCGGGTTGGCGATCGCGCGCCGGTCGGCGCGGATCAGGACCCCCGCCACCGCGGCCTGGACGGACCAGGACGGGGTTTCCGCATAGAGTTCGATCAGCAGGTCCAGGATCTCGCGGTCTGCCACGTAGTGCCGACCCAGCGACTCCAGCGCACGCACCTGCGCGTTGGACCCAGGCATGCGGACAATGGCGGCAGCGACCCGACGCAACTCGCCGGCGTCGGTGACGGGCCGGTGTCGCAGATAGGCCTGTGCGATCCGGACGTCGGCCTCGCTTGGGCCGACCCAGCCCTCCAGCACGCGTGCGCGGCCCTCTGCGCTGCCCAGGCAGGCGCGCACGGCGGCATGCGCCACGTCGTCGGACGGGCCTCCCGGCGGCAAGCGGCGGCTGAATGCACCGTCGAGCTCGTGCCGCGCGTTCAAGGTACAGGCCAGGTCCACCTCGGTCACGCCGACCACGCTGCGCGCCTGCAGTTCGCCCAGCATCAAAGCCAGCTCACTCCAATGCTGGTCGGCCGACAGCCAGCTCAGGTCATGCGCCACCTTGATCATGCGCGCCCTCACCGCGGGCTGGTCGGCGTCGCGCGCGAAGTCGAGGAAGCCCGCGCGTATGGCTGCGTCGCGCGCAATGACGTCGAGCGCGCCGGCGACCTCCGGTGTCCGCCGCGCAGGGCCGTCGAGTGCCTTCGTGTAGCGCTCGATGCGGTCGAGATGCACCCGGGCCTGCGCCATCTCCCGCTGCAGCAGCTTGTGCACGAAGGCGAGCCGCTCCGGATCCGAAAGGCGGTCGTCGACGAACCGGCACACGTCCTGTCGCACGTCGGCTTGCGGATCCTTGTCGGTGATGCCCTGGGTCACCGACATCGCGAACGGCGAGAACTGCCCGAGCAGGCGGCTGCTCGGGCGGCGCTGGCCGATCTCGCGTGCGCCAGCCGCGCGGAAGTAGCTGTCCAGCGTGGAGGCGGCGACCGGCCCCAGCGGCGCCACTGACGAGAACCCGTAGATCACGGGCACGTCCTTGAACACCTGGCGCATGCGGTCGCGGCTGCTCTGCCCATGCCCTGCGTTCAGCGATCGCAATTGACGCTGGGCCTCCTGCAGCGAGTGTCCTTCGCGCACGAAGCTGCGCACGACCTCTGCTGTGGCACTGTTCAGCGGTTGCGGACTCAGCGTGTTGCAGCCGAACAGGTAGACCTCCTTCAGCCGTGCGAACAGTCCGGTGCAGGAATCGCTGCACGAGGCGCGCTCCAGCTCGTCGACCTGCAGGTGCTCGCTCTCGTCCAGTCGATCGGAGAAGAACTCGTTGCTGCCGTCGTAGTGGCCGGAGATGATCAGCACTTCGCAGGAGACGGCGGCGCGGCAGGCCGAGGCGAGCCAGTCGGGCCGTCCGCGCTCGATCAACTCGACGAACCGGTACTTGGCTGCCGGCAGGTGGCGGCGAAAGACTTCCTTCTCGTCGGCCGAATTGACGGTGATCGTGCACACCGTCTGCTGCTGGGCCCAGGCACCCGGCGCCGACAGCGACAGCGCCGCTGCGAACAAGACGGGAGCGAGCTTGGCGATACAGGACATCGGGGCATCGTGGCGATGGAGTCTGGCCCGCTGGCGAACGGGCACCGGCGCGCCACGTAGCGGCCTCGTGCGGCCACTTGCGACGGCCTCTGCCATGGCGCTCTCACTTCCTGGAGCCTGGGTCCGCAAGGCCTGTGCGAAGTTGAATGGAGTCGCTCCCGGCCGACCTTGAGACTTGCGCGCCTTCGACGTGACCTGCTCTTGTACTTTCACGTCAAGAACAGCGGTTGCCGATGGTCAAGCAAAGAGGGGCTTGGTGACGTAGGCGATCGGCGCCCGATCGGCGTGCACTGAGGGCGCTGCACGGTTTTCCCGCCTTCGTTGAGCAGCAGCAGGCCAGAACGTGGCTGATGCGTCGCCAGGGGCAGGTGGCCCTCTACGATGCCTGGTCGTTTCTGCGGTC
>CAISJH010000199.1 GCA_903885585.1 uncultured beta proteobacterium | reverse complement strand
TCATCTCCTGGCTGATCTGCAGGATGCCCTTCTGGTCGGCGTCCTTGATCACCGGCACCATCAGGCCGTTGGGCGTGTCGGCGGCGAAGCCGATGTGCCAGTAATGCTTGTGGATCAAGCCGTCGCCGTCCAGGCTGCTGTTGAACTCCGGGAACTTCTTCAACGCCGCCACGCAGGCCTTGATGAGGAAGGCGAGCATGGTGACCTTGACGCCGCTCTTTTCGTGCTCCTTGTTGGTGAGCACGCGGAAGGCCTCCAGCTCGGTGATGTCGGCGTCGTCGAAATTGGTGACGGCCGGGATCATCACGGCGTTGCGCAGCAGGTTGGCGCCGCTGATCTTCTTGATGCGCGACATCTCCTTGCGCTCGACCAGGCCGAACTTGGCGAAGTCCACCTTGGGCCATGGGATGAGGCCGAGCTCGGCGCCTGCGCCACCACCTGCCGGCGCCTTGGCCGCCGCAGCAGCCACCACTGCGGCAATGGCCTGCGTCTGGGCCGAGCCTGCCATCACCGCCTTGGTGAAGGCCTGCACATCGTCCTGCGTGATGCGGCCCTTGGGACCGGACCCCTGCACTTCTTGCAGCGGCACGCCCAGTTCACGGGCGAACTTGCGCACCGAGGGCGAGGCGTAAGGCAGCCCTTGGGCAGGCGTGGCCGCGGGCTGATGAGCGGGCACGGCCAGCACCGCGGTGGCCGCAGCAGTAGGCGCGGGCGCCGCTTGCGCAGCAGCAGGCACTGGTGTGGGCGCTGGCATGGGTGCGGCCACAGGGACCGAGGTCGGCGCGGGCGCAGCTGCGGGCGCCGCGGCAGGCGATGACGCGGCTTCAGCACCTGCGGCCCCCGCAGCCTCCAGCACCAGCACCAGCGAGCCCTCGGCGACCTTGTCCCCCAGCTTGACCTTCAGCTCCTTGACCACCCCCGCGTGCGAGCTGGGAATCTCCATCGACGCCTTGTCCGACTCCACCGTCAGCAGCGACTGGTCCACCACCACCGTGTCGCCGGGTTTGACCAGCAGCTCGATGACCTCGACTTCCTTGAAGTCCCCGATGTCCGGGACCTTGACTTCGACCAGAGCCATGTCTTGTTCTCCTTGTCGTGTTTGAAGGGCCGGCGCCGCTTCAGGCGTACAGCGGGTTGATCTTGTCGGCGTCGATGCCGTACTTGGCAATCGCCTCGGCCACCTTGGTGGCTGGCAGCGCGCCCTCATCCGCCAGCGACTTCAGTGCCGCAACGACGATGTAGTGGCGGTTGATCTCGAAGTGCTCGCGCAGCTTGCTGCGGAAGTCGCTGCGGCCAAAGCCGTCGGTGCCCAGCACCTTGTAGCTGCGCCCGCGGGGGATGAAGGCCCGAATCTGATCGGCGTAGTTCTTCATGTAGTCGGTGGAAGCCACCACCGGGCCGGCGTGCCCGTCCAATTGCTGCATCACGTAGGGCACGCGCGGCGCCTCGGTGGGGTGCAGCAGGTTCCAGCGCTCGCAGTCCTGGCCGTCACGCGCCAGCTCGTTGAAGCTGGGGCAGCTGAAGACGTTGGCCGCCACGCCCCAGTCCACGGCCAGCAGCTTGCGCGCCTCCATGCTCTCGCGCAGGATGGTGCCGCTGCCCAGCAGGTTGACGCGCGGCGCGCCCTGCGCACCCTCGCCCTCCTCGAGCAGGTACATGCCCTTGATGATCTGCTCTTCGGTGCCCGGT
>CAISJH010000198.1 GCA_903885585.1 uncultured beta proteobacterium | reverse complement strand
GGCGCCGCTGTATGACCTGCTCTCCACGGCGGTGTACGCCCACCTCACGCCAAAGATGGCCATGAAGCTGGGCAGCAGGTCCAAGTTCACGGAAGTGCCGGCCCGACACTGGGAGCAGTTCGCGCAGGCCGCCGGGCTGTCAAAAGCCCAGACCAAGAAGCGTGTGCTGCGCATGGCGCAAAACCTACCCCGTGTTGCAGGCGAACTGCAGCTGTCACCGCCCTTCGCGGGTCAGCCTATCGTTTCCGGCATCGTCGCGCTGATCGCACAACGTTCGGCGTTAACCGTGCGCAGGCTGACCGAGGGTGAGAGCAACATTCAGGATGAAGTCGGCGATTCCTGAGAGGTTGGCGCTGTCGGCTGTGATTGGGGGCAACTCTGGGGGCAACCTGTTTCGGTGGGGGTGACTTTCTCCTGAAGAATCAACAGCTTGCCGAACTCATTCAGTAGCCGCCGGCCCACCAGTACCAAGGGCCCAGAGACCTCTCTGGGCCCTTTCTTTTTGGGCAGTTCTCCAACGATGACGGTGAATGGCTTCCTTGACACCCACACCTGCCACCAAAATCAGGACCTGACGGCATTCGCACGTCTGCGCTGTGTCTATGCCGCCCATGGAGCCCACCAACCCCGCGCCGAATGTGAGCGCTGGACCATCACAACTGAACACCCCGATGACCGACCCCACCGACTACATCCCGCCACGTGTCTGGACCTGGAACAAGCCCAGCGGCGGCACCTTCGCCAGCATCAACCGGCCCATTGCCGGGCCTACCCACGAGCGGGCGCTGCCCCTGGGCCGGCACCCGCTGCAGTTGTACTCGCTGGCCACGCCCAATGGCGTGAAGGTGACCGTGATGCTGGAGGAGTTGCTGGCACTCGGGCACCAAGGGGCCGAGTACGACGCCTGGCTGATCAACATCCGTGAAGGCGCCCAGTTCAGCAGCGGCTTCGTCGAGGTGAACCCGAACTCCAAGATTCCAGCGCTGATGGACCGCAGCGGGCCGGAGCCCGTGCGCGTGTTCGAGAGCGGCGCCATCCTGATGTACCTGGCCGAGAAGTTCGGCGAGTTTCTGCCCGCGGGCGCGGGGCGGGCCGAGTGCCTGTCCTGGCTGTTCTGGCAGATGGGCAGCGCCCCGTATCTGGGGGGCGGCTTCGGCCACTTCTACGCTTATGCGCCGGCCAAGTTCGAGTACCCCATCGACCGCTTCGCCATGGAGGTCAAGCGACAGATGGATGTGCTCGACCGGCGCCTGGCCGAGTGCCGGTACCTGGCCGGCGACGAGTACACAGTCGCCGACATCGCGGCGTGGCCCTGGTACGGCGCCCTGGCCAAGGGCTTGCTGTACGGCGCGGCCGAGTTCCTTTCGGTGCATGAGTACACGCACGTCATCCGGTGGGCCGACGAGATCGGCCAGCGCCCTGCCGTCAAGCGCGGCCGCATGGTCAACCGTGTGATGGGAGAGCCTTCATCGCAGTTGCACGAGCGGCACGATGCCAGTGACTTCGACCTCCGCACCCTGGACAAGGTCGCACCATGACCGACAACCTCACCTTCTACGACTGCGCCACCGCGCCCAGCCCGCGCCGCGCGCGCATCTTGCTGGCCGAAAAAGGCGTGGCGCACCACACCGTTCAGGTGGACCTGCGCAGCGGCGAACAGTTCAGCGAGACCTACCGCGCAGTGAACCCGCAGTGCACCGTGCCGGCGCTGAAGCTGCCAGACGGCTCGGTACTCAACGACAACGCGGCCATCGCCGCGTGGCTGGAAGCGGCCTACCCGCTGCCTGCGCTGATGGGCAGCACACCACAGGAGAAGGCCGCCATTGCCAGCTGGCAGTGGCGCGCTGAGTTCGACGGCCTGTTTGCCGTGGCAGAAGCCCTGCGCAACGGGTCGCCCGCCATGGCCAACCGCGCGCTGCCGGGCCCAGTGAACTACGCGCAGATCCCCGAACTGGCGCAGCGCGGGGTGGCGCGCATCTCGCAGTTCATGGTGACTCTCAACGATCAGTTGGCCGACAACGACTACGTGGCCGGCGCCGCATTCAGCGTGGCCGACATCACCGCCGCCGTGGCCATGGACTTCGCGCGCATCGTCAAGGTCAAGCCGGACGAGCGCCATCCCCACCTGCTGCGCTGGAGAGCGCAACTGGGCCAGAGGCCGTCGTTCGCGCTCTGACCGCGCCCGGGCAGCATCGGTCTGCCCAACCCACCCTGCCCGATCTGGGCTCACCGCCCGCGTAAACCCTCAGTTCATGCGCCAAGACTGAACCTATACTTATCGTCAGCATACTGATTACTTTGCGGTTTCCGGAGGTCCACGTGGTCACAGGCAATGAAGAGCTTCCCGTCATCGTCGCCGGTGGTGGCATTGGCGGTCTGGCGGCAGCCCTGACCTTGGTTCGCCAGGGCTTCAAGGTCACCGTGCTGGAGCAGGCCCCTGAGATTGGTGAAATTGGTGCGGGCATCCAACTGGGGCCCAATGCTTTTCACGCCTTCGACGCGCTGGGCGTGGGCGACAAGGCGCGGGGACGCGCCGTCTACACCGACTGCATGGTGATGCATGACGCCATCGACGAGACCCTGGTCGGGCGGCTGGAAACGGGCGAGGCCTTCCGCCAGCGCTTCGGCAACCCGTACGCGGTGATCCACCGCGCTGACGTGCACCTGTCGCTGCTGGAAGGCGCACAGGCAACAGGCCAGGTGACTTTCCACACCAACACGCGGGTGGAGCGCATCGAACAGGATGAGGCCGCCGGCACCGTGACGGCCATCGACCAGAACGGCCAGCGCTGGACCGGACAAGCCATGATCGGTGCCGAAGGCGGCAAGTCGGTGATGCGCGCGCAGTACGTCAATGACCCACCGCGGGTCACCGGGCATGTGGTGTACCGCGCCGTGGTGGACCGTGCCGACTTCCCCGAGAACCTGCGCTGGAACGCAGCCAGCCTGTGGGCCGGCCCGAAGTGCCACCTGGTGCACTATCCGCTGCGTGGGGGCGAACAGTACAACGTGGTGGTCACCTTCCACAGCCGTCAGCAGGAAACCTGGGGCGTCACCGATGGCAGCAAGGAAGAGGTGGAGAGCTACTTCCAGGGCATCTGCCCGAAGGCCCGGCAGTTGATCGACTTGCCCAAGAGCTGGAAGCGCTGGGCCACGGCCGACCGCGAACCCATAGACAACTGGGTGTTCGGCCGCGCCACGCTGCTGGGCGACGCCGCCCACCCCACCACGCAGTACATGGCCCAGGGTGCCTGCATGGCGATGGAAGACGCCGTCACCCTGGGAGAAGCCTTGCGCGTGACGGGGCACCGCTGGGACGAAGCGCTTCAGCTCTACCAGAAGCACCGCATCACCCGCACGGCCCGCATCGTGCTGTCGGGCCGGGAGATGGGGCGCCTGTACCATGCCGCCGGCGTGGAGCGTCTGGTGCGCAATTCGCTGTGGAAGGGCCGCAGCCAGGAGCGCTTCTACGATGCCATGGAATGGCTGTACGGCTGGAACGTGGACAACTGCCTGGACCACGCCTGAATGGGCTCGAAAGGGCCTGAGCGAACGTTCACGAAGAACTGAAGGACAAGACATGGAAGCACTGGGCCGCCTGGAAGACCTGCCGCAGGACTATCGCGACGAGCTGACCGCACAGAACCTGGTGCCGCTGTGGCCCAGCCTGCGCGCACTGCTGCCGCCCGGCGTGCCCGCGCGGCGCACACAGGCCACGGCCTGGGCCTACCAGGCCGTGCGCCCGCTGCTGATGCGTGCGGGCGAGCTGACCCCCATCGAAAAGGCCGAGCGCCGCGTGCTGGTGCTGGCCAACCCCGGCCACGGCCTGGACAAGATGCAGGCCAGCGCCGCCATGTACCTGGGCATGCAGTTGCTGATGCCTGGCGAGTGGGCCCCATCGCACCGCCACACGCCCAATGCGGTGCGCATGGTGGTGGAAGGCGAAGGTGCCTGGACCACCGTGGACGGCGAGAAATGCCCGATGAGCCGCGGCGACCTGATCCTCACCCCCACGGGCCTGTGGCACGAGCACGGCCACGACGGGACCGAGCCAGTGGTGTGGCTGGACGTGCTGGACCTGCCGCTGGTGTACTACACCGAGACCTCGTACGTGGTGGGCGGCGACCGGCAAACGGTGCGACCGGGCCGAGGTGACCGCGCCTACGCCAGCGGCGGCATGGCGCCCCGCCCTGTGTTCGGGCGCGGTGGCAGGGCCTACCCCATGCTGCGCTACCCCTGGGCCGATGCGCGCGCCGCTCTGGTGTCGCTGGCGGGCGATCGTCCTGATCTGGAGGCGGTGCAGATCGAGTACATCAACCCGGAAACCGGATCTCCCGCGGAGAACATCCTGGGCTTCTATGCCCTGATGCTGCGGCCCG
>CAISJH010000197.1 GCA_903885585.1 uncultured beta proteobacterium | reverse complement strand
TTCCCGTCGGGCACTTTGTCGCCCCCGCGGTGGTGATCGACTGTCATGCGCAGGCCGCCGCCGACCCCGACTACCTGCTCACCGTGGCCGACATCCAGGCCTTCGAGGCGGCGCATGGCCGCATCCCGGCCGGCACCTGGGTGCTGATGCGCACCGACTGGAGCCGCCGCACCGACCCCGAGGCCTATCAGAACTTCGACGAGACGGGCCAGCACACGCCCGGGCCGTCGTCGGAAGCGGTTCAGTTTCTGGTGGAGCAGCGCGACGTGCTGGGCTTCGGGTCTGAGGCCATCGGTACCGACGCGGGCCAGGGCTACCACCTGCGCCCGCCGTACCCCTGCCACTACTACATGCACGGCGCGGGCCGCTACGGCCTGCAGTGCCTGTGCAACCTGGACCAGTTGCCGCCCACAGGCAGCCTGCTGATCTGCCCGCCGCTGAAGATCCAGCAGGGCAGCGGCAGCCCGCTGCGGGTGTTGGCGCTGGTGGCGGGCTGATCATGGGTACCGCCCTCGTCACCGGCACCAGCACCGGCATCGGCCGCACGATCTGCGAGCACCTGCTGGCGCAGGGGATGACGGTGCTGGCGCTGTCGCGCCGGCCCACGACGATCGATCACCCGCGGCTGATCAGCGTGGAGGTCGACCTGACGGACCGCCAGGCCACCCGCGCGGCGGCGGCCGAGCTGGCGCAGCACCACGCCATCAGCACCTTCGTGCACAACGCGGGCGTGATCCGCCCTGCGCTGCTGGCGGATGTTCAGCTGGAGGACCTGGACGCCCTGACCGAGTTGCACCTTGGCAGTGCGATCGCTATTGCCCAGGCGGTGCGGCCAGGCATGCGCGAACGCGGTTTCGGGCGCATCGTGATGATCTCGTCCCGCGGTGCGTTGGGCCTGGCCACGCGCAGTGCCTATGCCGCCACCAAGGCCGGGATGATCGGCCTGGCCCGCACGTGGGCGCTGGAACTGGCGCCCGAGGGCATCACGGTCAACGTGGTGGCGCCCGGGCCGATCCGCGGCACGGAGATGTTTCATGCCGTGGTGCCGGCCGAGAGCGAGCGCGAGCGGCAGTTGGCGGCGGCCATCCCCGTGAAGCGGCTGGGCACACCGGAAGATGTCGCGCGGGCGGTGGACTTCTTTGCCGACGCCGGCAGTGGTTTCGTCACCGGCCAGGTGCTCTACGTGTGCGGCGGCGCCAGCGTCGGCACGCTCATGATCTGACCGTTCAGCCTCCACCATGAAGCGCACCGTACCAGACGCCCCCACCCTGGACCAGCCTTTCGTGGATGACTACCTGCCGGCGCTGCTGGGCCAGGCGGCGCAGTTGATCCAGGGCGAATTCCACCGCGTGGTGCGCGAGCATGGCTTCATGGTGTCGGAGTGGCGCGTGCTGGCCACGCTGGCCGACGGTGCGGAGATGACCACCGGCCGCCTGGCCGAGGTCTCGCTCACCAAGGGCCCCACCGCCACGCGGCTGTTGGATCGCATGGAGGCGCGCGGTCAGGTGGAACGTCTGCCCGACGCGGCTGACCGCCGCATCACCCGCGTGCGCATCACGCCCGAAGGGCAGCGCACGGTGTC
>CAISJH010000196.1 GCA_903885585.1 uncultured beta proteobacterium | reverse complement strand
GTGGCGTTCACGGCCTCGCCCTTGAGCAGGGTGATGATGGCCGCCGCCGCCACCTTGGCGTGCTGGTTGGCCATGTGGCCCGACTTGGGCATGGCGGGCGCCGAGAACGTGGCGTCGCCCAGCACATGCACGCCCTTGACGGCGGTGGACTCCATGGTCAGCCAGTCCACGCCCACCCACCGGTTGTTGACGGTGATCAGGCCGGCCGTGCGGGCCAGGTCGCCGGCGCGTTGCGGCGGAATGACGTTCAGCACATCGGCCTTGACGTCCTCGAACTCCAGCTTGGCCGTCAGGCCCGACACTTCCTTCAATTCGGCATTCGCCCGGTACTCGATGATGCCGCTGTAATGCTGCTGGAAGGCGCGCTCAAACAAGGCCTTCTTGGACTGGATCTCGGGGTTGGCATCCAGCACCAGCACCTTGGACTTGGGCTTGGCCGTCTTGAGGTAGCTGGCCACCATGCAAGCCCGCTCGTACGGCCCGGGAGGGCAGCGGTACGGCACCCGGGGGATGGACATGGCGAACACGCCACCATCGGGCATGGCCTCCAGCTGCTTGCGCAGGGCCACCGTCTGCGGGCCCGCCTTCCAGCTGTGGGTGATGCGGCCGCTGTCCACGGCCGCTTGCAGACCACCGACCTGCTCGTACATGAAGTCGATGCCTGGCGAGACGATGAGACGGTCGTAGGCGAGCTCGCCGCCACCGGCCAGCCGCACCTTCTTGCCTGCGGCGTCAATGGCGGTGACATCGCCTTGCATGACCTTCACGCCCATGGCCTTGAGGCCGTCATAGCCGCGGGTGATGTCACCCATCTGCTTGTGGCCGCCCAGCACCATGTTGCTGATGGGGCAGGAGACGAAGCTGGTGTTGCGCTCAACAAGCGTCACGTCGACATTGCCACCCCACATCTTGAGATAGCGGGCCGCCGTGGCACCACCAAAGCCTCCGCCCACGACCACCACGCGGCCGATGGACGGGCCGCCAGAGGTGGTGGCGCAGCCGGCCAACGTCAGGCCGGACAGGGCCATGCCGGCACCCAGGAGGCGGCGGCGGGAAAGTTCATTCTGGAGTCGGGATTGCATGACGGGCCTCCTCACTTCTTGGGTTGCTGGGCCGCGAAATAGCCCGCGATCAGCTTGATCTGGTCATCGGTGTAGCCCTTGGCGATCTGGTGCATGATCGTCGCCGGCTGGTTGCCGCTCTTGTAGTCCGCCATCATGGCGACGATCTTGTCAGCCGATACGCCGGCCAGGGGCTTCATGTCGCCCCGTGCGTTGCCATTGGTGCCGTGGCAATTGGCGCAGGTGGCCGCCAGGTTGCGGGCCAGATGCGGGTTGGGCGCAGGGGTCTGGGCCTGCGCCACGGTGGCCAGGGCCAGCACTGCGGCAGCGGCGGACAGCCGGGCCGCGTGGCGAACTGAGACGTGCATCGTGCTTCTCCTCGTCAAGTGTCTTGGTGGTGCTGGATGGTCAGCCCGCCCTGATGGCGGCAAGCCGACCTGCGTCTTGATTGTGTGACAGCCGGAATTGAACCCTGGAGGCGAGGGGCCGTCATCATCGTTTGCGCTGATGCGCCCAGCCCCATCATCCTGCATGCCGCCAGGCCAGCTTGCTGCAAAGCATCAACTCCAGGCCGATTCGAATATCGTAATATCAACACATGCTGATGTTGAGCCGTGTCCTCTCAGTGTTTGCCCTGATGATGGGTCTGGCGGGAGGGGCTGCGTCCCAGCGCCTCGGGCCTGATGCGTCGCGGCCTCAGGCTCTGCCGGTGGCCCCGGGCGTGTGGATGGTGCAGGGCCTGTCGGCGCTGGGCTCGTCGGCCAACCGCAACTTCATCTCCAACGCCGGTTTCGTGGTCACTTCCACGGGCGTGGTGGTGATCGACGCCCTGGGCTCGCCGGAGCTGGCGCGCGAGCTGCGCGCCGAGATTGCGCGCGCGACACCCCTGCCCGTGACGCACGTGATCGTCACCCACTACCACGCAGACCACATCTACGGCCTGCAGGTTTTCAAGGACGCCGGGGCAACCATCGTGGCGCACCGACAGGCCCTGCTGTACCTGAACTCCGACACCGCACAGCAGCGCCTGGCCGCCAGCCGGGAAGAGCTCTTTCCCTGGGTGGACGAGCAGACACGGCTGGTGCCGGCGGACCGGTGGATCGAGGGGCCCACCACCTTGCAGGTGGGTGACACGACGCTGGAGTTGCGGCCGGTGGGGCCCTCGCACACGCCCGAGGATCTGGCCGTGTGGCTGCCGCAACGCCAGGTGCTCTTTGCAGGCGACCTGGTGTTCAGGGGCCGCATCCCCTTCGTGGGTCAGGCCGACAGCGCACACTGGGTGCAGGCGCTGGACACCCTGCTGGGCTTTGATGCACGGGTGGTGGTGCCGGGCCACGGCCCGGTGTCGGCCAGCGTGCGGGCCGACCTGGAATTGACCCGCGACTACCTGCTCCATTTGCGGCGTACCATGGGCGAAGCCGCGCGCAACATGGATTCCTTCGACGAGGCCTACGCGCGCACCGACTGGTCGCGCTTCGAGAAGCTGCCGCTGTTCGGCGTGGCCAACCGGATGAACGCCTACAACACCTACCTGCTCATGGAGCAGGCCAAGTGAGCACGTGGATGTCGCCCGCATCGTCCCCCCTCGTCCCCGCCGCCCCGGCGGCTGGTGCCGCACCACGGCGGCGGCTGCTGCGCACCGCGGCCCTGGTGGCGCTGTACCCGCTGATCGGCCCGGCGTCGGCGCAGCCCCAGCAGGGGCAGGCCGTCGTCTGGCCCGAAGTCACACTGCTGGACGGCACACGCTGGGGCCCGACTCAGGCCCAGGGCAAGCAGGTCATCGTGGTGTTCTGGTCCACCACCTGCCCGTTCTGCCTGCGCCACAACGCCCACATCGAGAAGCTGCGCCGGGCGGCTGCCGGCCGGCCGCTGGAGATCATCACCGTGGCGCGGGACAAGGACC
>CAISJH010000195.1 GCA_903885585.1 uncultured beta proteobacterium | reverse complement strand
GGACAGCGACCGGCTGTTCGCCTACCTGCGCAGCCTGCCGCCCGTGCGCCAGGTCCAGCGTCCGCACGAACTGCGCTGGCCCTTCGGCACGCAGCCAGCGCTGGCCGTGTGGCAGTGGTTGTACTTCCGCCCGGGCAAGGGTGCCGATCAGCCAGCCGCAGTGACAGCGCCCTCGGTGGGCACCGCAGCGGGGCCTGCGGCGACGACCGCCAAGGTGCCGGAGGTTTTGGCCCGCGGCGCCTATCTGGTCAACGCCCTGGGCCACTGCGCCGAATGTCACGCACCGCGCAACCGCTGGGGTGCACTGGGTGAGGGCATGACGGGCGGCGTGATGCCAGGCCAGAACTGGTTTGCACCGTCCCTGCACCCCCTGCCCGCAGGCCAAGGGCCGCAGGTGACAGCGCAAGACCTTGCAGACCTGCTGCGCACGGGCCGGCACCGGCATGGCAGTGCCAGCGGCCCCATGGCCAGCGTGGTGCTGCGCAGCACGCAGCACTGGTCAGAGGCCGATCTGCAAGCTGCGGCAACGTACCTGACTCGCCTGCCGGCGCTCAAGCCTGTGCAGAAGCAGACCTCTGGAGCCCAGGCCACGGCGCCGACAGACGAAGCGGCCATCCGCCAGCGCCTGTACGCCGACCGCTGCGCCGACTGCCACGGCCGCCAGGGTCAGGGCATGCCAGGCTTGTACTCGCCGCTGGCCGGCAACCCCAGCGTCACGCAGCCCGATGTCCGCAACCTGGTGCAGATGCTGCAGCACGGGGGCTTTGCCCCTGCCACCGGCGGCAACCCACGCCCCTTCGGCATGCCGCCGCAAGACCTGAGCGTGGCCGAGACCACGGCCTTGCTGAACCACCTGCGCCGGAGCTGGGGCCACCGCATGCCCGCCGTGGCTGAGGTGGACGTGATCCGGCTGCGCCGATGAAGAAGAAGTAAGGCCTTGCGGCAGGCGGGCACTGGCTAGGCGCGGGCCGGTAACTCGCGACGCGGCGAATCAACCCAGCGGCACCTCGAAGCCGCGCCGGACCGCGGGTCGCGCCATCATCTGCTCATACCAGCGCTTCACGTTCGGGTAGTCGGCCAGGTCCACTTGGTGGCGCTCGTGGCGCCAGGCCCAACCCAGGATGGCGAAGTCGGCCACCGAAATCTCGCCGGCGAAATACTCGTGCTGCGCCAGGCGGCGATTCATCACGCCATAGAGGCGGTGAGTCTCCTTGCGGTAGCGCTCCAGGCCGTAGCGCTGGTCTTGTGGGTCTTTCACCGTCAGGAAGTGGTGCACCTGCCCCGGCATGGGGCCGAAGCCGCCCATCTGCCACATCAGCCACTCCAGCACCGGCACGCGCTGGCGCGGGTCGCTCGGCAGGAAGCGCCCCGTCTTCTCGGCCAGGTACAGCAGGATGGCGCCGGACTCGAACACGCTGATCGGCGCGCCGCCGGGCCCATCCGGGTCGACGATGGCCGGAATGCGGTTGTTGGGGCTGATCTTCAGGAAGGCTTCGCCAAACTGCTCGCCTTGCCCGATGTTGATCGGGTGCACCTGGTAGCTCAGGCCCATCTCCTCCAACGCGACGCTGATC
>CAISJH010000194.1 GCA_903885585.1 uncultured beta proteobacterium | reverse complement strand
CGGGACCAGATGCTTATGTCAGAACGAGATGACATCTTGATGAAGGTGCCGCATCGGCTCGTCTGACGCATGGTCACATCAGCGTCACTTCCGCCGGGCAGCATTCCAGGAACGTAGAAAGGGGGCCCTGGCATGGATGAAGACGCCGCCATCAAGATTGACGTCCGCACGGTATGGATCTCCGACCTGCACCTGGGCACGCCGGGTTGTCAGGCACAGGCGCTGCTGGACTTCTTGCGCGATACACGCTGCGAGACGATCTATCTGGTGGGAGACATCATCGACGGCTGGCAATTGAGACGCAGCTGGTACTGGCCTCAACTGCACAACGATGTGGTGCAGAAGCTGCTGCGCAAGGCGCGCAAGGGCGTGCGTGTGGTCTTCGTGCCCGGCAATCACGATGAGTTCGCACGCAAGTACGTCACCCACAACTTCGGTGGTGTGGACGTGGTGGACGAGTGCATGCACATCACGGCCGATGGCCGCAAGCTGTGGGTGACTCACGGGGATCTCTTCGACGGCGTGATCCAGTGCGCCAAGTGGCTGGCCTACCTGGGCGACGCGGCCTACGAGTTCACGCTCAAGGTCAACCGCTGGTTCAACCACCTGCGGGCTCGTGTGGGTCTGCCGTACTGGAGCTTGTCGCGCTACCTCAAGCTGAAGGTCAAACGCGCAGTGAGCTATGTCAGCGACTTCGAGGTGGCCGTGGCCCGTGAGGCACGCAAGCGTGGTGCCGATGGGGTGGTGTGTGGCCACATCCACCACGCCGAGATCCGTGACATCGAAGGCGTGCTTTACTGCAACGACGGCGACTGGGTGGAGTCGCTGACCGCCCTGGTGGAGCACCATGACGGGCGGCTGGAAATCATCGACCGCAGTGCCGATCTGAACCGCGTTCACCAGCCTCTGGCGCTGCCCGCGCCAGACCCGCGAACCGCGGTCTGAGCGCGTCTCAGGCCGCCAGGGCCTGCAGGCGCGATTCAGGGAGGCGCGCCCAGCGCGCATCCACGCTGCCGCGGCCCATGCCCAGATGCTCGAAACCCAGCTGCAGCATGAGCCCGGGGTCGTACAGGTTGCGGCCGTCCAGAATCACAGGCGTCTTCATCCGCGCCTTCAATGCGCCGAAGTCAGGGCTGCGGAACTCACGCCACTCCGTCACCACCGCCAATGCGCTGGCGCCTTCGGCTGCCGACAGCGGATCCGTGCACAACACCAGCCCGGGGCGTGAGGGCCACAGGGCGGCCAGAGCAGGCATGGCCACCGGGTCGAAAGCCCGTACCGTGGCGCCGTGCTGCAGCAGTTCATCGACGAGCAGCAGACTCGGAGCTTCGCGCAGGTCGTCGGTGTCCGGTTTGAAGGAGAGGCCCCATACGGCAAAGGTCAGACCCTGCAGATCATCACCGTAGCGGTGCCGAATGCGTTCGCCTAGCAGCCTCTTCTGCCGATCGTTCACCTCGCGCACGGCCTGCACGATGTCCAGGTTCAGTCCCACCTCCTGACCCATGCGTGACAGGGCCTGCACGTCCTTGGGGAAGCAGGATCCACCCCAGCCGCAGCCAGCGTAGAGGAAGTGCGTGCCGATGCGCGGATCTGCGCCGATGCCCATGCGCACCTGTTCGATGTCGGCGCCTACGCGCTCGGCCAGTCGGGACATCTCGTTCATGAAGCTGATTCGCGAGGCCAGCATCGCGTTGGCCACGTACTTGGTCAACTCGGCGCTGCGGGTGTCCATCACCAGCACGCGGTCCCGGTTGCGCAGGAAGGGGGCGTAGAGTGCCCGCATCAGCAGCGTGGCCTGCTCATCATCGGCGCCGATCACCACGCGGTCCGGGTGCATGAAGTCGGCGATGGCCGCGCCCTCTTTGAGGAACTCGGGGTTGGAGACCACGGCATAGGGCACGATGGCCTCACGCTCGCGCAGGGCCTGGGCAATCTCTTGGCGCACCCGATCGGCCGTGCCCACGGGCACGGTGCTCTTGTCCACCACCACCTTGTAGTCCTGCATGTGGCGCCCAATGCTGCGCGCCACCGTCAGCACGTGGGCCAGATCGGCAGAGCCGTCCTCCGCCGGCGGCGTGCCCACGGCGATGAAGATGATGGTGCCGTGGGCGGTGCCGTGCGCCGCATCCGTGGTGAACTGAAGGCGCCCCGCGCCGGCGTTGCGCGTCACCAGCTCTGCCAGGCCGGGCTCGTGGATGGGGATTCGCCCTTGCTGCAGGCCCTCGACGCGCTTGGCGTCCACGTCCACGCACACCACGCTGTTGCCCATGTCGGACAGGCAGGCCGCGGTCACGAGGCCCACATAGCCGGCACCAAACACGGTGATCTTCATTGCAGCACTCCTGCGGCACGTGGGGCGGCGCATGCCACCCCTTCATCGGCCAGGGTCAATGCTCCGCCGACTGCATGACGCCACCGTGAAGGCTGTCCTACAAATCCGTGACAGACCCAGGCAGGCGCATCAGCGGTTCACCCATGCGGATGCGTGCGCCCTCCTCGACGCCCGGGCACAACGTGAAACCCGCTGGCGCGAACACGATGATGGTGGAGCCGTGCTGGAACCATCCCAGCTCCTGTCCCTTGCTGACAACTGCGTTGCAGGGCAGCTCATGCGGGCCCCGGTAGCGCAGGTGCAGCAGCACGTCGAGAAAGTGAAAGCGCATGCTGGCCACCAGGATGGCGGCCACGGGCACCAGGGCTATCTCATATCCGCCTCGGTGAAGTCGCGTGCGCAGCACGGCTCGCTCATTGCGGCAGAACAGCCGCTCCACGCGTTTGAGTGCGATGGGGTTGACGTTCCAGGTGTCGCCGCTGAGGTAGCTGACGTGATGCACCTGCGCGTCATGCGGCGCATGAAAGCGGTGGTACATGGCCGAGGTCAGGCGCAGCGTCACGTAAGTGCCGCCCTCGAAGGCTGAAGCGTCCTGGTGCGGCCCGAAGAGATCGCTCATGGCGTAGGGGAAGCCCTTGGCCTGGTAGAGCTCACCCTGCCTGACGGTGCCGCAAGCGCCCACGATGCCGTCACTCGGACTCACCAGCACGTTGGGGTCCGGGTCCACGGGGCGGGCACCTGGGCGCAACGCCCGTGTGAAGCATTCCTGCAGGCTGTTGAAGTGCTGCTGCTGGGCCTCTTGCAGGTCCAGGTGGGTGAACAGACGCCACACCCCGATCGACAGCCGGGTGAGCAGCGGGCTGCGGATGCTGCTGTACCACCCCATGAAGCGTGTCAGGGCGATGCGCGGCACTCGGTTGGTGAGCAGGAAGTTAAGGTCTTCCTGCACCAGTAGGCGCTGCCACCAGCTGGGGCTGCGAGCCGTTTGGGGCGCGCTGGAGATGGTGGTCGAGGGAGTTGAAGGGTCTTGGTTCATTTCATCAGCCTGTCAAAGGACGGAGGTACACCGGGCTATTCGCAAGAAAACGCAGGGCCGCTCCCACGTTTTCTTGAGCCCCCGCGGGGGGGCGGGCCGGGCACCGCCCGGCCCTTGGGGGTTCACATCAACGCGTGCCACGAAGGGGTCTGAAACATGCAGGAAACCATTGCTTTGTCCGCCATGTCGGCGATGGCGGCGGCCACACTCGGGGCTGCGGCCTGGACCTTGCCGCGCCTGAAGCGGCGCATCGAACTCTCGCGCGCCAAGCACCGGTCGCTGGCAGGCCATTCGCGCATGGCCAAGCGGGTGGCTTCGCTGATTCCGGGCTATGCCTACGGCGAGTCGCGCTTCTTCTCCTGCGACGGCGCGCCCGAGGAGGTGGTCCGTCTGCGCCAGGCCGGGCTTCAGCAGCTGGCCGGGCTCTTTGCCACCCGCTATCCCCTGAGCGCACAGGCCACCGCGCAGGCGCGCGCCGGGGTGTCGGATCTCCAGTTCACCGGCAGCTACCGTGTGCCCTTCCAGTTCAGTCCCTACCTGCGGGAGCAATTGCGCGTGGGCAGCTTTGTGCAGTCTTCCGCCGGCGTGAAGGTGCGCGATCTCGATGGCAACGAGTTCTATGACCTTACCGGCTCTTATGGCGTCAACTTGTTTGGCTACGACTTCTACAAGGCCTGCATTGCCGAAGGTTCGGCTACCGCGGCCGAGCTCGGGCCGGTGCTGGGTGCCTACCACCCCTGCGTGATCCAGAACGTGGAGCGCTTGAAGGCGATTTCTGGCCAGGATGAGGTGTCGTTCCACATGTCCGGCACTGAGGCCGTGATGCAGGCCGTTCGTCTGGCGCGCTACCACACGCGCCGCACACACCTGGTGCGCTTCTGCGGGGCGTACCACGGCTGGTGGGAAGACGTGCAGCCGGGCCCGGGCAATCCCGTCACCCCGCGTCAGACCTACACCCTCAAGGACATGGACGATCGCGCGTTGCACGTGCTGGCCACCCGCAATGACATCGCCTGCGTGCTGGTCAACCCGCTGCAGGCACTGCATCCCAACCGCCCGGCCCCGGGGGACTCCTCGCTGGTGGACAGCAGCCGCAGCGCCGGCTTTGACCGAGCCGCCTACACCGCCTGGCTCCAGCGCCTGAGGGAGGTTTGCACCCAACGGGGCATCGTGCTGATCTTCGACGAGGTGTTCTTGGGCTTCCGCCTGGCGCCGGGCGGCGCGCAGGAGTACTTCGGCGTCCGCGCTGACATGGTCACGTACGGCAAGACGCTGGGTGGTGGCTTGCCGGTGGGTGTGGTCTGCGGCCGGGCCTCCTTGATGAAGCGCTTCCGCGAAGACCGCCCGGCCGACATCTGCTTTGCCCGCGGCACCTTCAATGCTCACCCCTATGTGATGGGCGCGATGAAGGCCTTTCTCGATCGCATGGAAACACCTGCTGTGCAAGAGCTGTATGAAGGACTGGATGAGCGCTGGAACGCCTGGGCCGCGCGCTTCAACAGCCGCCTGGAGCAGGAGGGCCTTCCGGTCCGCGTGGCGCAGATGTCCAGTGTCTGGACCATGACCTACACGCAACCTTCCCGCTACAACTGGATGCTGCAGTTCTATCTTCGCTCCCATGGGCTGGCCTTGAGCTGGGTGGGCTCGGGCCGCTTGATCTTCAGCCTGAACTACCGGGATGAAGATCTGCAAGCGGTGCTGGAGCGCCTGGTGACGGCGGCCCGTCAGATGCGGGCCGATGGCTGGTGGTGGCGGGATGCCGCGTTGACTGATCGTGCGATCCGCCGCGGCATCCTGGCCGAGATTTGGGGGCGCTGGCGAGGCGCCCCGGCGGTTCAGTGACGCTGGGCGTGCGTCATCGGGTCGATGAGCTCGCCCTTCAGCAGATACAGCGGAGCCTTGTGGTACAGCCAGATGTCGTGGAACGGGTCGGTGATGATCTTGGTGGCCCACACCAGTCCGGTCATCAGGCCGTCCTGTAGCCACAGCTGCAGTACCCGCACCACCAGGCCGGCCACGCCGAGGGCGAGCCAGGACATGCCCACGTCTTGAAGGTAGTCCCTGAAGGTGACGGCCGGCTCGATCAGGCCGCCCAGCGAGGGGGCTGCCCATAAGGTGACGGGCAGGGCCACCCACACCGCCATCAGCACGATCTTGCGGCGGATGTTGTAGCCCACCTTGATCTCTTCCTTGTGCTCGTCGGTGGCCTGGTTCACATGGTCATAGCCCCGCGGCTCGAAGAAGAAGTGACCGGCTTGGCGTGACACCATGGACACGCACCACGCCAGGATGGCCGACCAGGCGGGCTCGATGAACAACAAGACATAGGCCGCGACGAAGCTGATGGCGCTGAGCAGGTGCAGGCTCTGGTTGATGCGGCTGTGGTGGTAGTAGCGGTGGTCGTCCCAGCGCTGGACTTGCAAGG
>CAISJH010000193.1 GCA_903885585.1 uncultured beta proteobacterium | reverse complement strand
GCGAGCACGCGCAGCTGGCCGAAGCGGCTGTGCGGGCCCGCCACGCCCTGGCCGAGCTCGCCGGGCAGGGGCCGCGCGCCTTGGCTGCGCTGGCGCCGGTGCTGCCTGACCGCGCTGCAGCTGCCCTGCCCGAGACCCTGCACGCCGACCTGGTGGGACGGCGCGCCGACCTGGTGGCGCAGCGCTGGCGGGTGGAGGCGGCCTGGCGCGACATCGACGTGGCGCGCGCCGAGTTTCATCCCAACCTCAACCTGATGGGCTTCCTGGGCTTGTCCAGCCTGGGGTTGGACCGTTTTCTGCAGGCGGGCTCGCTCACCTACGGCGCCGGCCCCGCGCTGCGTCTGCCGATCTTCGATGGTGGGCGCCTGCGGGCCCAGCTCGGCGAGCGCGGCGCGCAGGCCGACGCGGCGGTCGAAGCCTGGAACGCCACGCTGCTGCGCGCTTTGCGAGAGGTAGCTGACGAGGTGGAGGGCCTGCGCGCGGTCGCGCAGCAGCGCCAGCTGCAGCGGCAGGCCCAGGCGGCGGCCGACGCGGCGCTGGAGCTGGTGCAGCAGCGCCGCCGGGCCGGCCTGAGCGGCTTCGGCCCGGAGCTCGCGGCCCGCGTGCAGCAGCTGGTCGAGCATCGTGCGGCCCTCGATCTCCAGGCCCGGCAAGCCCTGGGCGAGGCCGCCCTGGCGCGCGCCCTGGGGGGCGGCTGGGTCGACGACTTGGCTGGCCCGCCCGCGGGCAGGGCCGCTTCGCCTGCCATTGCGGCACGCGACCCCGCCCGCAGCGCTGCGTCCATCAACGCCGGCGCCACCGGCGCCACGGGTATTGGCACCGCCACCGCTCCGGCCCCCGGTGCCAGCCGCTGAATTTCATGAAGCGCCATCCCATGCCACCTGTTGACGCACTGCGAACGCTGACATGAGCGACGCCCCCTCTCCCCTAGCATCTACCCCGCCATCCGCCCCAGCAACGGCCGCCGTGAGTGCCCGTCGCCGCCCGGCTTTGCTCATCGTCGCGGCGCTGGTGCTGGCTGCTGGCCTGGCCTACACCGCCTGGTGGGCCGTCTTCGAGCGCCGTTTCGAGACCACCGACAACGTGTACGTCCAGGCGCCCGTGGTGCAGATCACGGCGCAGGCACCGGGCACGGTGGTGTCTGTCCTGGCGGATGACATGCAGCAGGTGTCCGCGGGCCAGGTGCTGGTGCGCCTGGACGCTGCCGACGCCCGGCTGGCGCTGGACCGCGCCGAGGCCCAACTCGCTCAGACTGTGCGCGAGGTGCGCGCCCTCTTCGCCGGCCAGGCCACCTACGCCTCCGGTGTGGAGGTGCGCGAGGCCGAGCTGGCCCGCGCCCGTGCCGAACTCCAGCGCCTGAGCAACGACGCGGCGCGCCGCGCGCCGCTGGTGGGCAGTGGCGCCGTCAGTGCCGAGGAGGCGGCCCATGCCCAGGCGGCGGTGCAGGGCGCCCGCACGGCGGTGGCGGCAGCGGAGGCCGCTTTGGCGGTGGCGCGGGATCAGGCGGGCACCCAGCGCGTGCTGACCGAGGGGCTGACGGTGGCCGCGCACCCGAGTGTGGAGCGCGCTGCTGCCGCGGTGCGCGAGGCCTTCCTGGCCCTGCGCCGCTGCGAGATCACCACGCCCACCTCAGGCACCGTGGCGCGACGCGCCATCCAGGTGGGCCAGCGCATCGCGGCCGGCACGCCGCTCATGACCGTGATCCCGCTGGACCAGGCCTGGGTCGAGGCCAACTTCAAGGAGTCGCAGCTGGCCCGCATGCGGTTGGGGCAGCCGGTGGAGTTGCATGCCGATGTCTACGGCAGCCGGGTCACCTACCGAGGCCAGGTGGCTGGCCTGGCGGCCGGCACGGGTGC
>CAISJH010000192.1 GCA_903885585.1 uncultured beta proteobacterium | reverse complement strand
GGCAGGATGTCGGTGGTCTCCAAGGGAACCGGCGTGTAGCCCAGGCTCTTCATGATCGCCTGCTGCTCGGGCTCGCTGCCCCAGGCGAAGAACTTCATGCCCTTGTAATCGTCGGGCCGTCAAGCGGGGTCCGTCGAGAAGAAGCGCACCCAGCCGGCGTCGCCCCAGCCGATGATGACGAAGCCTCGCTCGAGCACCCGCTTCTCGATCGACGGACGCATCTTCTCGCGTACATGGTCCACCTCCTCCCAGCTGCGAAACAGCAGCGGAAGGTTTTGCAGCGCGGCAATCGTGGGCTCGATGTCGCGAAGGCCCACCACGGAAATCAAGCCGCCTTGCAGCTGTCCGATCCGCATGCGCCGCACGATCTCCGCCTCGCCACCCTGGCTGCCATCGGTGAAGACTGCGAAGCGCGCTGCCGCGCCCTGAGCGCCGCGCCAGGCCTCGCCGATCTCCAGCAGCTTCTGGTGGTACAGCGAGTTCTTCGGCACCACGCTGCCAATGCGCAACTGCACGGCCGCCTGCGCGTGCGGAGCAGCGGCTGGAAGGATCAACCCGCCGCCCGCGGCCAGGAGATGTCGACGATGCATGGACAGGGCTCGGCTTTCAGAAGAGGTCATCGATGGAGGCCAGCAGCCAGCGCGCGCGTTCGGTCATCACCCGGGTGCTGAGGTCGGTGACACCGGCGTCGCCTGCTGTGGGGGGCTCGAGCGCCAACTGCAACCAGCGTTCGAAGGCGGCGCGGTCACCCGAGGTTTGGGCCAGCGCCTCGGCCATGGCCACATACACCGCCGCGCGCGTGCGGCCGGCACGGGCCAGGGCTTGGTCGAAGTAGGTCATGGCCTGCGCCCGTGTACCGCCGGGCCGCGAGGCCTCGAGCGTGCCGAGCAGGGAGGCCAGCGCACCCTGACCATGGCCGGGGTCGGCTGCATGGGCGGCCTGCGCAAGCGCCACGGCCAGCGGGAGGTCGGCCACGGCATCGGGACGGTCCTTGGACAGCGAGATGGCCGCTGCCCAGGATGCGGCAGCCCAGTAGGCCAGGCCCACCTGCGCCGAGGGGATGCGCACACCAGCCGGACCCTTGGCCAGCGAAGCACGCAGGCCCGGTTGCGCCTGTTCAAGCGCCGCCATGGCGTGGCGATGCGCGCGCTCGTACAGGCGAGCAGCACGCTCACGCATGCGCTGGGCGGCACGAGAGTCGCTGCTCTCGATCCGGTCGGCCTCGAAGGCCACAAAGGCGTAGGCGTACTGCGTGAAGCCACCGGCCACCGACTCCGCAAGACTGATGTGGCCGGGGGTCTGCAGCAGCAGGGACTCCGACAGCTTCAGGTAGAAGGGCGCCGCATCGCGCGCCAGCAGCAGGTCGTCCTCGTCGGCTCGGCCTTGGGCGGCCAGTGCATCGGCCACGCCGCTCAGGAGCATCTGCCGCGGAGAGGCGCATCCCTGCATGCACAAGGCCAGCACGAGCAGGATCGACGCCCTGCGAAAGAACTCGTTCATCACGGGGGCGGACTTCTGGGACGTGATCTTGAAACTTCCATGACAGCTTGGTGTCGTGAGTCACAGACTCCTGGACATACGCTGCGTCACTCGAGCCAATCGTTCAACGTTTGCACTCGATGGGGCTTCCGCCGCGCGGAAGCCCCAGGGTGCAACGGGTGCAGACACGAGCCAGACAGGGGCAGGTCACGGCCCTGACGCTAGGCCGCCCCTGAGAAGGCAAGAACCCTCCTGCGCCTGGCCCAGCAGACCTCAGACCCCGATCACGCCGCCATCATCACGCGTGATGACGATGGTGGCCGAGCGCGGACGTCCCGGGCGTCCGTAACCCTTGTTGCCAGGCCAGAGGCTCTCGGCTACGCCACCCGGCTTGGTGTTCTCGCCGGGATGCTGGATGTTGACAAAGAGCGTGCGGCCGTCCGGAGTCTCAGTGAGGCCAGTGACTTCAGCACCCAAAGGCGCCACCAGGAAGCGGCGCAGCTTGGCTTCACCGAGCGTGGCGCCTACGAAGGTCTCTTGGGTGCCCGTCTGCTCCACGCCATTGACCACCATTCGGTTGTTCACCGTGACCTTGCCGCCGTCGCCCACCTGGCCCGGAATGGCAGCGAGCAGCATGCAGCCCGACTCGTCGGTCATGGCGCCGTCGTCGGTCTGGATCCAGCAGATGCCGGTGGCCTTGCTGAACCACAGGCCGTCGGGCGAAGAGAAGTCATTGGCCGCCGTCAACTTCGACAGGTTGGCCGAGCCGGCATCCTCTTCGGCCCCGAACAGGAAGATGTCCCAGGTGAACTTCGTCGCGGTGGCTGCGAAGCCCTCCTCGCGGAAGCGGATGATGTGGCCATTGGGGTTGCCCATGCCCTTCTTGCCATCCACGTCCATGTAGGCGCGCGGGTTGGCGGCGTCCACCCGCCCTGGGGTGCGGTTAGCCGCGCTGTTGTTGGTCAGCGCGAAGTACACCTCGCCGTTGCGGTAGTTGACGGCGCCCCACTCGGGACGATCCATCTTGGTGGCACCCACCGCGTCGGCCGCCAGCCGGGTGTGGACGTAGATGTCGGCCTGGTTCTCGAACTTGAAGCCGGCGAAGTTGGCAATGCGCGGGTCGGCGAAGGTCAGCTCCACCCACTCACCCTGGCCGCTGGCATCGAAGCGCGCCACGTACAGCTTGCCTTCGTTCAAGTACTTGTCGCCCGCGGAGATACCGCCGCCCACATCCTTCGGGTCCCAGGCGGCAGCGCTGACGAACTTGTAGATGTACTCGTTGCGCGCGTCGCAGCCCATGTAGAAGGCCAGGGGCTTGCCCGCCTCGGGCAGGCTGCACACGGCAGCCTCATGCGCGAACCGGCCCATGATCACGCGCTTGGCGGGCGTGGCGTTGACGTCCAGCGGGTCGATCTCGACGTTGTAGCCAAAGGTGTTGGCCTCGTTGCGGAAGTCGGCTTCGGCGTTGCGACCTGGCGCTGCGAGGTTCCAGCGCGAGAAGCGGTCGTCGGTGGCGGAGACCGTGTGCCAGCCCTGGCTGATGGCCCGTTGAGCGTTCGCAGCCGGTGGGGCGCCCACCACGCCGTAGCGCCGGCGCGAGGCCAGATCGCGGGGAGACAGTGCCGCCCCACCAGCCGTCATCCCGAAGTAGAAGGCCCAGTTTTCTTCGCAGCCGAGATAGGTGCCCCAGGGCGTCTTGCCGTGGCCGCAGTTGTTCAGGGTGCCGCGGGCCATGCCGCCGGCGGTGTCCCAGCGGGTGACCATTTGGGCGCGGATGGCGTCGATGTGCGCACGTGGCCCGGCCACGCGCACGGGCGTCTGCGCCGTGACACGCCGGTTCAGGGGCGAGTCGGGCTTGATGCGCCAGCCCTGCGGCGTCTTCACGACTTCCACCATCGACACGCCGTGGTGGTTGATCTCCTTGAGTACCTCGGCGGCGGGGCGGGTGCCCAGGTCCCAGTCACCGAACTGGGTGAACTTCTTGCCAGAGACACCGTTGGAGGTCTGGCCGTTGGGGTGCATGAAGAAAGCGTCGGCCGAGCTCTCATGGTTGACCGCGAGCACGGCACGGCCGGTGTCGCGCTCGGTGTAGCGGCCCTTGTCGTCGATGAAGTACAGGTCCATGCCGTCATGGTGGTCGCCCACGCGCATCGACCAGTCGTCCGCCTCCAGGCCGGCGTTGGAGTAAGGCGAGACCGAAGGCGTCAGGGCATCACCCGTCGCATGCAGCACGGCGTAGCGGTAGCCCGGGGGCAAGGTCACGTCGTCGACCAGGGTCTTGGCGACGCTGGGGAAGCCCAACGCGCTGGCCGGGCCGGTACCCGCAACTGGGCCAACTCCACTGAGCACCGTGGCGCAACCCGGCAACACGGCCAGACCGGCCAACCCCAGGCCCCCACGAAGCAGCGCCCGGCGGCTGGGCTGAGCCAGCGCCTGCGTCAGGATGTCCTGGAAATGCGGGTTGCTGGAGTCATTGACGATGACATCGGATTCGGGGGTGTGGGAGGACATGCTTGGGCTCGGGGGTTGACAACTGCCGCGAGTAGACCGCCCAAGTGTGAAAGTCTTTTGACAAGTCCTGGGCCGCGGCTGGACAAATGCAGGCCAGGCCCATCAATTCCCTTGAAAAAGCTCGTTTGCAAGCAACTCTTCCGGGGCGGCGATCCCGCGCGAAAACGCGCCCAGGATGAGCCCGTCGCCATAGGGCTCTTCAAAACCCCTCTTCCACCAACTCCGCCGCGCGCAGCACCGCGCGCGCCTTGGCTTCGGTTTCCTTCCACTCGAGATCGGGCACCGAGTCGGCCACCACACCGGCGCCGGCCTGCACGTACAGGGTCTGGTTCTTCACCACGCCGGTGCGGATGGCAATGGCCACGTCCATGTCACCCGCAAAGCTCAGGTAGCCCACGGCCCCGCCGTAGATGCCGCGCTCCACGGGCTCGAGCTCATCGATGATCTCCATGGCGCGGATCTTGGGCGCGCCGCTGAGCGTGCCCGCCGGGAAGCTGGCGCGCAGCACGTCCAGCGCGGACAGCCCGGGCTTCAGGCGCCCCTCGACGTTGCTGACGATATGCATCACGTGCGAGTAGCGCTCGATGCCGAAGGCCTCGGTGACCTTCACGCTGCCGGTTTGCGCAATGCGGCCGATGTCGTTGCGCGCCAGGTCGATCAGCATCACGTGCTCCGCGCGCTCCTTGGGGTCGGCCAGCAGTTCGGCCTCCAGGGCCTTGTCCTGCTCGGGGGTGGCACCGCGCGGACGCGTGCCGGCGATGGGCCGCACGGTGACGATCTGGCCGGGCTTCTCACCCGCGCCGGCCGGGCTGGCCGCGCCGGGGGCAGTAGCGGCCAGCTCCTGGCGAACCAGGATCTCGGGCGAGGAGCCGACGATCTGGAAGTCCCCCATGTCGTAGTAGTACATGTAGGGGCTGGGGTTGAGCGAGCGCAGCGCCCGGTACAGCGACAACGGGCTCTCGGTGTAGCGCTTCTTCAGGCGCTGGCCGAGCACGATCTGCATGCAGTCGCCCGCGGCAATGTAGGCCTTGCCACGCTCCACCGCGGCCTCATACTCGGCCTTGGAGAACTCGCGCTCCACGGCGTAGCTGGGCCCGCGCCTGACCTGCGGCGCCGTGACGGAAAAGCGCAGCTTGTCGATCAGCTCGGCCAGGCGCTTCTTGCCGTTGAACCAGGCGTCGGGCGTACGCGGATCGGCCCAGACGATGAGGTACAGGCGCCCGGAGAGGTTGTCGATGACGGCCAGCTCCTCGGTCTGCAGCAGCTGGATGTCGGGCGTGCCGATGCCCCCCGGCTTGCGCACGCCGTCCAGCTTCTTCTCGATGAAGCGCACGGTCTCGTAGCCGAAGTAGCCGGCCAGGCCGCCACAGAACCGCGGCAGCCCCGGCCGCAGGGCCGGCTTGAAGCGGGCCTGGACCTCGGCGATGAAGTCCAGCGGGTTGCCCTCGTGGGTCTCCACCACCCGGCCGTCGGTGACGATCTCGCTACGCTGGCCCGTGGCACGCAGCAGCGTGCGCGCCGGCAGCCCGATGAAG
>CAISJH010000191.1 GCA_903885585.1 uncultured beta proteobacterium | reverse complement strand
CGTGGCGACAGCGGCCACGCGCAGCGCCAACCCGGGCGCCAGCGTGATGTCGAACAGCGGCAGGCCGTCGGAGCCGCGAACGAAGTGTGTGAAGGCCCAGATCAGCAGCACGGCCAGCAGCACACCCAGCGCCGAGCCCAGCGCACCGACGATCGCGCCCTGGAGCAGGAAGATGCGCAGCACCTGGCCCTGGGTGGCCCCCATCGCGCGCAGGATGCCGATCTCGCGCCGCTTCTGCACCACCGACACCACCAGCACGCTGGCGATGCCCAGCACCACGACGATCATGACCACGCCGCGGATCAGACCCGTGCTCACCGACTGCGCATTCAGCGCTGCCACCAACTGCGCATTCGCCTGCTGCCAGCTCTCGGCCTTGTAGGGCCAACGTGCGGCGAGGTCGGTGGCCAGGGTCGGCGCCGCCCAGATGTCGACCAGGGTCAGGTCCAGGCTGGTCGCGCCGCCAGGCAAGCCCACCAGGCTTTGCGCGGTGCGCAGCGGCACGATGACCGTGCGCCGGTTCAGTTCACGCACGCCCAGGTCCACCAGCGCGGTCACACGCAATGAATCACTGACACCGCCCGTGACGATGCCCACCCGGTCGCCCACGCGCACGCCCAGGTCGTCGGCGAGTTCGCGGCCGATGATGCCTTCGCCGGGTCCCAGGCGCGCCTGGCCATCGACGACCTTGGAGCGCAGGCTGACGATGCGGTCGTAGCGGTCCAGGTCCACACCCACCAGGGCGATGGCCTTGGACGCCTCGCCGCGCACCGCCAGGCCCGCGGCCGAGACCATCGGGGAGACCGCAGCCACCTCGGGCATGGTTTCGAGCAGGGGCACCAGCAACTGCCAGTTGCTGATGGAACGCGGCCGCTGGGCGCGCGGCTGCGTCTGCACCAGTTCGCTGGTGCCGGCGCTGGCCGGGGCGCGGGCGGCCAGCACGACGTCGTCGCGCGGGCTCAGCGTCAGGTGCGCCTGCGCCCCCAGGGTCTTCTCGATGGTGTTGCGCTGCAGCCCGGTGATCAGCGCCGAGATGTAGGCCACCACGGCCACGCCTGCGGCCACGCCGACGATGATCAGCACCGTCTGCATGCGCCCTTCGCGCAGGAAGCGCGTTGCGACGCGGCGTTCGAATCCCAGCATGGCCGGCTTGCCTCAGGGTTTCAGGGTTTCAGGGTTTCAGCGGCCCATGGCGTTGCTCATCGCGGCGCCGGCGTCTTCCTTGCTGCCCTTGCCTGTGCTGGCAGCGAGCGCGGCCGCGGTGTCGGGGCGCACGCGCTTGCCGGGCTGCGGTGCCGGACCCAGCAGGACGACGTCGCCCGCGCTCAAGCCCTCAACGATCTCGGCCGCAGCCAGGGTGCGAAGCCCCAGACGTACCGCGCGCGCCTGCACCCGGCCGTCGCGGACGAGCCAGACGCTCTGGCCGGCCGACGTATCGCCCCGCAGCGCATCTGCGGGCACCACCAGTGCCTGCTCGCGGCGTGCGGTTTCCACTTCCACCGACAGTGTCATGTCTTCGCGAAGAAAGGCCGGGGGCTGCGCCACCGAGAACTTGACCTCGATGGCGCCGCGCTGCGCATCGACCAGCGGCGCGATGGACAACACCCGGGCCGTGAAACGCTGTGTCGGGTAGGCGTCGGCCAGCACGCTGGCCACCTGCCCGACTTGCAGTTGCTCCAGATAGCGCTCGTCCACCTGCGCCACCAGTTGCAGCGGCCCGGCCAGCGCCAGGGTGAACAACGCGCGGCCAGGCTGCACGATCTGGCAAGGCTCTACGGCGCGTACCAGCACGCGCGCATCGGCCGGCGCGCGGAGCACGGCCTGGTCCAGGCGTGCCGCAGCGGCCGCCCTGGCCGAGGTGGCCAGGGCCAGCTGTGCCTGGGCCTGGGCCACGTCGGCGCCTGGTTCGGCCACGGCAGCGCGCTGTGCGGCGGCACCGTCCAGCTGCGCCTGCGCCACGGCAAGCGCGCGGCGCGCCTCGTCCAGGCGCGCTTGGCTGATGAAGCCTTGGGCTATCAGCTCCTGCGTGCGCTGCAGGTCGGCCTGCGCGGCCACCAGCACCGAAGCCGCCTGCGCCACGCCCGCCTGCGCGGCGCTGCGCCCGGTGCTGCGCAAGCCCGCCAGGCGCGCGGCGGCCTGTGTTTCGCTGGCCTGGGCCTGCGCCAGCGTGGCACGCAACTCGTCGCTCTCCAGCCGCACCAGCACGTCGCCCGACTTGACCATCGCGCCTGCGGCCACGGCCACCTGCAGCACGCGCCCGGTCAGCGTGCTGCCCACGTCGACCCGCGACAAGGTGGCCACGCGCGCAGAAAACTGCAAGCTGCGCACCAGGGGCGCCATGCGGGCGTTGGCCGCCGGCACGAGAGGCGCACGTGTGACCCACCAAGCCGCCAGGGCAGCCAGAAGCGCGACGGTTGCAGCCAACAGCGTGATCACAAGCCGACGCCACATCGCATCAATCGTTGCGTCGCGGCACCTGAGCGTGCGCGCCTGATGCTGGTGAGGCAGTCAGCCGGTCGGTCACACCAGCCGTACGGCGGCACCTGCCGCCCTGCGCACCCAGAACTTCCTCTTTCACGGGAACATCCTCCCCGCGCACTATGTGCCAGCACGCCGGACCAGCAAATGACCTGGCTCATGCCGGAGCGCATGAAACGGTCACCCCAGAGGCGCGCCGGCGCCCGCCGCCAGCCAGCGCACTGGCGGGCAGCCCTGGCCCTAAGCGGCGGCAGCGGGCCTGCGCACCGGGCAGGCCGACTCGAAGGCGCGGGCCGCGCGCAGCACCAGCGCGTCGTCGAACATGGGCCCCACGAGTTGCAGCCCGATCGGCAGGCCCTCTGAACTCAGCCCGCAGGGCACGGTAATGGCGGGCTGCTGCGTGAGGTTGAAGGGGTAGCTGAAAGGGGTCCAGCCCAGCATCGCCTGGGCCGTCATGGCCACCTGCCCGGCGGGCTTCACATCAAAGGCCGTCACCGCCACGCTGGGCGTGACCAGCAAGTCAAAACGTTGCATGAACTGCCGCATGTGCGAGCCCAATGCCCCGCGACGCATGTTCAGGCGCTGCACATCGAGGGCGCTGTAGCCGCTGCCGGCCTGGGCTTCGGTGGCGAAATCGGGGTCGGTCACGGCCTGCTGCTCAGGCGTGAGCGTGTTCCATAGCGTCCAGGCGCCTACGAACCACAGGCCGATGCTGATGTCCAGCGGATCGTCGAAGCCCGGATCGACCGCTTCCACGTGGGCTCCCAGGTCGGCCAGATGGCGCACCGCCTTCTCGCAAGCGGCGGCCACCTGCGGGTCCACACCTTGGGCGTAGCCCAACGTGGGCGACCAGGCCACACGCAGGCCGCGCACGCCGTCCTCCAGGCCGACCGTGTAATCGCGCCCATCGGGCGGCAACGAGGTCCAGTCGCGGGCATCGGGCCGGCTCATCACCGACAGCGCCAGCGCAGCGTCGCGCACGCTCATGGTGTGCGGGCCGAGGTGGGCCACGGAGCCAAAGGGTGACAGCGGATACGCCGGCACGCGCCCGAAGCTGGGCTTCAAACCGACGTTGCCGCAGAAGGCGGCTGGGATGCGCACGCTGCCCGCACCATCTGTGCCGATACCGATCGGCCCCATGCCGGCCGCCACCGCGGCCGCCGCACCGCCTGAGGAGCCTCCCGGCGTCTTGGCCAGGTTCCAGGGGTTGCGCGTCAGGCCCGTGAGCGGCGAATTGGTCTCGCCCTTGCAGCCGAACTCCGGCGTGGTGGTCTTGCCCAGCAGCACCGCACCGGCCTCGCGCAGGCGTGCCGTGACGGGCGCATCCACCTCCCAGGGCTGGGCGGGGTCGACGGTGCGGCTGCCGCGGCGCGTGGGCCAGCCGCGTGTGAGGATCAGGTCCTTGATGGAGACTGGCACACCATCCAGGACGCCGCAAGGCGCCCCACGCGCCCACCGGTCTGCACTCGCGCGGGCGGCGGCCTGCGCCTCCTCATGCGCCACCTGCACAAAGGCCACCAGGGCTGGGTTGAGCCGGTCGATGCGCGCCAGCACGGCCTGGGTGGCCTCCACGGGCGAGGCCTGGCCGCTGCGGTAGAGGGCCAGCAGATCGGTCGCCGTGCAATCGGCAAGGTCGGTGGAAGTGGTCATGGGGGTCATGGGGGCCTTGACGCAGCGGTTTGAACTGGGGTTTCATGAGAGGGTGTGGGACACGGATCTTGCGCGAGCACGCTCCACGGCGGCAGGGGGAATGCCCTGATGACGTGCCATGCACAATCAACCCGAACCCAGGCACCAGACCACCCCCAACCGGAGACACGCCCCATGAAGCTCGTCATCGCCCAGATGAAGCACGAGACCAACACCTACTCGCCCGTGCCCACGCCCATCGGCCGCTTCTCGTCCCTCGGGCCGCTGCCGCCCGAGGGCGAAGAGGCCATCCGCGCCTATCGCGGCACCGGCTCGGCGCTGGGCGCCTTTTTGCAGTTGGCTGAAGAAGTGGGCGCCGAGGTCGACGTGCCCATCGCCGCCTCGGCCTGGCCCAGCGGACACGTGGAAGACGCCGCCTTCGAGCACATCGCCAGCCGCATCTGCGCGGCCGTGGCGCGCGGCTGCGACGCCGTGCTGCTGGACCTGCACGGCGCCATGGTCACGCAAAGCCATGAAGATGGCGAGGGCGAGCTGCTTCGGCGCATCCGCGCCATCGCGCCCCAAGTGCCCATCGGCGTGGCCCTGGACATGCACACCAACCTGTACGACGGCATGGCGCAATGCGCCACCGCCATCGCCGGCTACCAGACCTATCCGCACGTGGACATGCACGGGACCGGGCTGCGCGCCGGCCGCGCCATCCTCGCGCAGCTGACCGGCAAGGCCCGGCCCACCATGGCCTGGGGCCACCAGCCCATGCTGCCGCACGTGATGCGCCAGGGCTCGGACGACTCTCCCAACAAGGAGATCCAGGCCCGTTGCAAAGAGATGGAGGCGCAGGGCGCTTTAAGCGCAAGCGTCTTCGTCGGCTTTCCCAACGCGGACATCGAATACGCCGGTCTCTCGGCCGTGGTGGTGACCGATGGGGACGAGGCCCTGGCGCGACGCTGGTGCGACGAGCTGCTGGCCATGGCCTGGGCGGCACGTGAGCAGTTCGTCTACCGCATCGAGCCGCTGGCCGATTCCATGGCGCGCGCGCAGGCGCTGGACGCGGCCAAACCGCCAGGGGCTGGCCCCGTGGTGCTGCTGGACCACAGCGACAACTGCGCCAGTGGCGGCACCATGGACACCATGACGGTGCTGGGCGCCATTCTGGACGCCGGCCTGGAGGACGTGGCCGCCTTCGCCATCTTCGACCCCGAGGCGGCTCAAGCCATGCAGCAGGCGGGGATCGGCGCCGAGGTCACACTGTCGCTGGGCGGCAAGCTGGACATGCCGGCCATCGGCCTGAAGGGCCAGCCCCGCACCGTGAGCGGCCGCGTCAAGCTGGTGTGCGACGGCCAATTCCGCAACCAGGGGCCGATGGCCGCCGGCGAGCACAACGACATGGGGCTGACCGCCGTGCTCGACACGGGCAAGGTGGAGATCGTCGTCATCTCCAACCACGTGGAGCCGCACGACCTGGCCGCCTTCACCGCCGCAGGCATCTCGCCACAACGCAAGCGCTTTGTCATGCTCAAGAGCCGCGTGCACTGGCGCGCCGGCCTGCGCTCGCTGGCGCACGCGGTGGTGGAGTGCGCCGGCACGGGGGTGTGCACGTCCGACTACGACCTGCTGGCCTTCCAGCATGTGCGCCGGCCGATCTATCCGCTGGACAAGCTGTAGGCACTGCGCCCGCTGCAGGCACCTCGCTCAGCTCGAGGGCCTGCGGGCGCAGCGGCCCCTTCCAAAGGGTCCCTTCCAAGCGGCCGCTCCACACGGCCCCTCCCCGGCCCCGTCGCTTGACTTGAGGTCGGTCAACAGCCCTGCCGGGCGCCAGCGCAAGCTCATCATGTTGATTCATGGGAGCCAAGCGAAATGGAAAGCTTCACCCTGATCATGCTGACGCCCGCGCAGCGTGAGCACCTGGGCCGCCTGCGGCGCGGTGGGTAGCGCGGCGCCATGGAGCCGCCCGTCCACCGCTTCGGTGACCTGTTCCGCCAGTTGGGCCTGGCTGACCGGCCCGCCGAGATCGCAGCCTTTCTGGCGCGCCACCGGCCCTTACCGGCGAGGATGGCGCTGGCCGATGCTCCGTTCTGGAGCGCAGCGCAATCGCGCTTCCTGCGCGAGGGCATCGCCGACAACGCCGACTGGGCGCAGATGGTGGACACACTCGACGCCAGCCTGCGGGACTTTGCCCATGTCCGCCAGCGCCCTCAAGAACGGACCGCACCGCAGCAAGTCTGACGAGCTGTGTGCTGGGGTGAGTTCGCGCACAGGCCACGCGCCTGTCGGCGCCTATGGTCCTGACTCCCGCACACAAGGAATGAACATGGAAACCAACGACGTCACTCGTGACAACTTCGGCATGTACGCCCACAGCGACTCTGGCCCAGGCCCCGCGCTGATGGGCGCCCACACCCTGCTGGGCAACGATGTCTACAACAAGGACGGCGAGGACCTGGGCGACATCAAGGAATTCATGATCGACATGGCCTCCGGCAAGGTCGCCTATGCGGTTCTGTCTTTCGGTGGCTTGCTCGGCATGGGCGACAAGCTGTTCGCTGTGCCCTGGGATGCACTCGCACTGGATACGACGAACAAGCGCTTCACGCTCAACGTCCTGAAGGACGCCATGAAGGACGCGCCAGGCTTCGACAAGGACCATTGGCCATCGATGTCGGACCCGAAATGGGCCAGCGGCGTGCACAAGTTCTACGGCATGCCTGACGCGCCGAACTGAGCCATTGCGCCAACCTTTGGTCACGCTGAATTTTCAACTTCAACTCAAGGTCGAACCATGAACAAAGATCAAGTCAAGGGCACCCTGAAACACGCCGCAGGCCATGTGCAGGAAAGCACCGGCAAGGTGATCGGCAGCAAGGAACAGCAGCTCAAGGGCATCAAGAAGCAAGTGGAGGGCCACGCGCAGCAGGCTGTCGGCGACATCAAGCAAGTCGCCAAGGACGCGAGCAAGACGTAGGCGCCCGACAGCGAGGGATACGGGGAGCACCGATCCAGCCGAGCGGCGAAGTCGCTGATG
>CAISJH010000190.1 GCA_903885585.1 uncultured beta proteobacterium | reverse complement strand
GGTGTGGGTGGTGAACTGCAACCTGCAGCGCCTGGACGGCCCCGTGCGCGGCAACGGGCGCGTGGTCGACGAGCTGGAAAAGCTCTTCCGCGGCGCAGGCTGGAACGTGATCAAGTTGCTGTGGGGCAGCGACTGGGACGGCCTGTTTGCGCGCGACACCACCGGCGCCCTGGTGCGTGCCTTTGCCGACACGGTGGACGGCCAGATGCAGACCTTCGCCGCCAAGGACGGGCGCTTCAACCGCGACCACTTCTTTGGCCGCAACCCCGAACTCGCCGCGCTGGCCCAGGGTCTGACCGATGAGCAGATCGACCGCTTGAAGCGCGGCGGGCACGACCTGGTGAAGATCCATGCCGCCTACGCGGCTGCAGCCCGGCACACCGGCACGCCCACCGTCATCCTGGCCCACACCAAGAAGGGCTACGGCATGGGCGCGGCCGGCCAGGGGCGGATGACCACGCACAGCCAGAAGAAGTTTGACGAAGACGATCTCATCGCCTTTCGCAACCGCTTCAACCTGCCGTTGAGTGATGAGCAGGCGCGCACGCTGGCTTTCGTGAAGCCTGCCGAGGACAGCCCCGAGATGCGCTACCTCCACGCGCGGCGCCAGGCCCTGGGCGGGCCGCTGCCGGCGCGTGACGCTGGACCGGCCGCCGGTGCAGCCCTGAGCGTGCCCACGTTGAGCGACTACGCGGGCTTCGCCCTGCAGCCCGCCGGCAAGGAGATGTCCACCACCATGGCCTTTGTGCGCATGCTGGGCACTTTGCTGAAGCAGCCGGGCATAGGCCCGCGCATCGTGCCCATCGTGGCTGACGAGGCGCGTACTTTCGGCATGGCCAACCTGTTCAAGCAGGTGGGTATCTACTCCAGCGTGGGTCAGCGCTACGAGCCCGAGGACATCGGCTCGGTGCTGAGCTACCGCGAGGCGCTGGACGGGCAGATCCTCGAAGAAGGCATCAGCGAAGCGGGGGCGATTGCCAGCTGGACGGCGGCGGCCACCAGCTACAGCGTCCACGGCCTGCCCATGCTGCCCTTCTACATCTACTACTCGATGTTCGGCTTCCAGCGCGTGGGCGACGCCATCTGGGCCGCGGCCGACCAGCGTGCCCGGGGCTTTCTGCTGGGCGCCACTTCCGGCCGCACGACGCTGGGCGGCGAGGGCCTGCAGCACCAGGACGGCAGCAGCCACTTGGTGGCGGCCACCATCCCCAACTGCCGGGCCTGGGATCCGGCCTTTGCCGGCGAGATGGCCTTGATCGTGGACCACGGCATGCGCCGCATGCTGCTGGAGGAGTGTGATGAGTTCTTCTACATCACGCTGATGAACGAGAACTACGCCCAGCCCGACCTGCCGCCTCAGGCGCTGGAGGGCGTGGTGCGCGGCGGCTACTTGTTTGAGCGCGTGGCTGCCGAGGGCGAAGTGCTCGGCGAGGTCACGCTGCTGGGTTCCGGCGCCATCCTCACCGAGGTGCGCAAGGCGGCGCGTCTGTTGGCCGCCGAAGGTGTGGCCAGCAGCGTGTTCAGCATCACGAGTTGGAGTGAGCTGGCGCGCGAGGGCCATGCCTGGGAGCTTGCCTGCGAGCAAGAAGATGGTGCGGCACAAGGCAAGCCGCATGCAGGCGCGGCCGAGTCTGGCGCGGACAAAGCCGCCTCCACGGCCGCGCCTTACGTGGCCGAACTGCTGCAGCAGGGCCAGGGCCCGATCTTGGCTGCCAGTGACTACGTACGGGCTGTGCCCGAGAGCATACGCGCTTACCTTCCTGAGGAGCGCACCTTTGTCACCTTGGGCACCGATGGCTTCGGCCGCAGTGACACGCGTGCCGCCCTGCGAGAGTTTTTCGGGGTGGACGCTGCCAGCATTGCGCGCGCTGCCAGGCGGCGCTGTGCCCGCTACGGCACCTGAGCGCCAAGCTGCGCACCCTCACCCTGCCGGGTGCCTCCACCCGCGATCCTTCGGGCTTCATCTAACCAGCCTGGGAGATCGCCATGATGAGAGAAGCCGCCACGGCGGGGGATTTGTGCACGCGGCAGGTGGTGGTGGCGCCACCGTCCCTGTCGGTGGACGAGGCCGCCCGCGTGATGCGTGAGCGCCACGTGGGTTGCATCGTGGTGGTGGAGCAGGGAGACGGGGGGCGGCTGCCGATTGGCATCCTGACCGACCGCGACATCGTGCTGGCCGTGGTGGCCAAGGATGCCGATGCCAAGACGCTGCGCATAGGCGATGTCATGACCGCCACCGTGGCCAGCGTCAGGGAGTCGGACACCCTGTACGACGTGCTCAGCATCATGCGCAGCCGCGGCGTGCGGCGGGTGCCGGTGACCGGCCCCCATGGAGTGCTGGCCGGCATCCTCACGATGGACGACGTGCTCAATGCCCTGGCGGGCCAGTTGCAGGCCCTGGGCATGGTGGTGGGGCGCGAGAGACGCCAGGAGTTCAGCGTCCGGCCCTGAAGGGCCCGGGTGTGGCGGGGCCCTGGCGTGCAGGCCCGCTGGCAACCTGCCGTGGCCAGCGCCGCCGCTCCTCTCCTCGGCGCCGCTCCATCATCGACGGCGCTGCCGCCGCGGACATCTCGACCGTTTCCCGCTCTACCCTCTTGGCCTGGGGGCCGGTGCGGACTGCCGAGCGTTGGGGTGCATGGTCGCAGAACCACTGAGCCGCCAGCAGCGCCACGCGGTCCAGGGTGCCGGGCTCCTCGAAGAGGTGCGTGGCACCGGGAATGATCTTCAGGCGGGTGGGCGCGCGCATCCGCGCGATGGCCTGCTCGTTCAGGTCCAGCACGTCCTGGTCTGCTCCGCCCACGATCATCAGGGTGGGTGCCGTCACCGCCGGCAGGGCCGCGCCGGCGAGGTCTGGACGTCCGCCTCGGCACACGATGGCGTGCACCCGGCCGGGTCTCAATGCACTTGCCACCAAGGCCGCTGCCGCACCGGTGCTGGCGCCAAACAAGCCGACCGGCAGCCGGGTCAGGCCCTGTTGTCGGCCCGCCCAGTCAATGGCCTCCGCCATCCGCCGAGCCAGCAGTGGAATGTCGAACACCAGATGGCGGTCCTGCCCCTCCTGGGTGCTCAGCAGGTCAAACAGCAGTGTGGCCAGTCCATGCGCATGCAGCAGTTGCGCCACATGCTGGTTGCGCGGGCTGTGGCGGCTGCTGCCGCTGCCGTGAGCAAACAGCACCAGCGCGCGCGCGCCAGACGGCACCGCCAGGGAGCCAGGCAGGTGGTGGCTGCCCACCAGCACGGGCGCTTCTTGCATGGGTCTGTCCTTTCACCTGCCGCGTGTTGACGTGCATAACCGACGTGCACATGGGCGGTCAGCGCATGCTGGCCCTGCGGGGGGCAGGCTGCGTTGAGCGAGGTCAGCCAGCGGTGCGGCGCGCACGCTGACATTGCATCCGTACCGTACCCACCTGCGTCAAGAGGAGCGACCATGCAGCCGCAGACCGGACACCGCGCCCATCCGCACCCGGTGCGTCACCGGCGTGAGCACCCTGCGGCCCACACCGCTGACGCTGTCGATTCCGGTGCTGCCGATGGTGTTGTCGGTACGGCACGGATGCCTGTATCGGTGCCGCCCGTGCGGGAACGTGAGCGCTTTGCCCACCGCACGCAGGCAGGCCGCGAGTTGGCGCATGCCCTGGCGCAGCTGGCCTTGCCTGCGCCCGTGGTGCTGGCCTTGCCGCGGGGCGGCTTGCCCGTGGCTTTGGAGGTGGCTCGGTCTCTGCACGCGCCACTGGACCTGCTGCTGGTGCGCAAGATCGGCGCACCCGGGCAGCCTGAGCTGGCCGTCGGCGCCGTGGCCTGGGTGCCGGTGTCCGCGCCCGGTCCCCGGCCCGTTGACGCTCCAGAACCTTCGGCAGTCCCAGCAACTCCTGCAAGTCCAGCCGGCCCTGCGCCGGCGCCAAGCGAGCGCCCCGTGGTGGCTGTGTTGGACGCCGGCCTGATGGCCGCGACCGCTGCCGACCAGGCCTATGTGGAGCGGGCCGTGGTCCGCGAGGGCGCTGAACTGAGACGGCGCCAGCAACGGTACCTGCAGGGGCGCGCTCCCGTGTCACTGCGTGGGCGCACCGCCATCGTGGTCGACGATGGTTTGGCCACCGGGACCACGGTGCGCGCAGCGCTGAAGGCCCTGCGTGCGGGCACGGCCGGGCAGGCCCCCCGCGCGGTGGTGCTGGCCGTGCCAGTGGCACCGGCCGAGGTGCTGGCGTCGCTGGCGGCTGAGGTGGACGTCACCGTCTGCCTCTGGACCCCTGAGCCCTTCATCGCGGTGGGCGCGCACTACCGGGCCTTTCCGCAGGTGTCTGACGAGGAGGTGGTGGCGGCGCTCAACCAGGCCGCTGGCGCCGCCCCAGTTCCTCAGGCGTGAAGCCTGGCCCCTTGAGCGGGCACGGCCGCAGCACCTGTCAACCCGCCTTGGCGCAGCGCTCCCTTCCAGGTGCCCCGCGTGACGCGCTGGATCTCCTGCAGCAGCTTCGCGTCCACGATCTCGATGTCACGGTAGGTCACCACGATGCCGCCC
>CAISJH010000189.1 GCA_903885585.1 uncultured beta proteobacterium | reverse complement strand
GTCTCGGCGGTCTTCTTCGGGTCACCGAAGTAGCCCACGGGCGTGTCACCCGTGCGCGCCAGCGTGCCCTCGTCGCCCGGGGCGGTGCGCTGTTGGTGAGCCTCGTCGATGATGGCGAGATCCGGGCGCGGCGTGATGCGGATCAGGCCCTCCTTGTCGCCCACGGGCTTGTCGCCGCCGCCCACCAGACCGGACTCCGACGAGCCCAGGCCGTTGCTCACCACGATGTGCGGCAGGCAGACCTTGAGCCGGTCTTGCAGGTGGCGGGAGAACACCGCCCCGCCGTTGCCAAAGACCATCAGGCGCTGCAGGTTCCAGCGCCCCGGCTCGCGCTCCAGCGCCTGCACCAGCGGCAACGCCATGGCATCGCCCACGATGGACAGGATGTTCACGCCGTCGCGCACCGTGATGTCCCACACATGCGCGGCGTCAAACGCCGGCTCATCGTTCACCACCACGGTGTGGCCGGCAAACAGGCTGATCAGCGTGGCCCACATGGCCGCGCCATGCATGAGCGGCGCCACGGCAAAGTAGGTGAGCGCGGGGCCTGAGGGCACCAGCGTGGCCAGTTCCTCGGGCGCGGCAATAGGGGGGCGGCGGAAGTAGATGCCCCCGCCGCCGAGGGCCGCCATGAACAGCGAGCGGTGCGGCCACATCACGCCCTTGGGCAGCCCGGTGGTGCCGCCCGTGCAGAGCATGAAGATGTCTTCATTGCTGCGACCGGGGTCTTCCAGTTGCGGGCTGCCGCTGGCCATCAGCGCGTCATAGGCCATGCACGGCACCGCAGGGCTGCCGACGTCGCCTGCTGCCCTGCTCTCCACCCTCTCACCACCCGCTCCGACCCTCACCCGCAAGGCCAGCGTCGGCGCCTGCGCCGCAGCCCGTACCACCTCGCCGTCCATGCCCGCACCGTGCACGAGCACCCGCAACTCCAGGGTGCGGTAGAGGTAGGCCAGTTCATCGGCCACGTAGCGGTAGTTCACGTTGACCGGTGCCGCGCCCAGCTTGCAGCAGGCAAAGAAGGTCTCCAGGTAGGCCGCGGAGTTGTGGAGCTGAATACCTACGTGGTGGCCGCGCTGCACGCCCTGGCCGCGCAAGGCGCTGGCCAGGCGGGTGGCTCGTTCGTCGAGCTGGGCAAAGCTCAGGCGCTGCGGACCGCAGACGAAGGCGGTGCGGTCGGGCACGGCTTGGGCCACCACTTCGAAGATGTCGGCCAGGTTGAACGTACGGGTCATGTGAAGAATCCTCGGGAGCCGGCTGCTGATCTGAATCAAGAAATGCGCTCACAGACGCCACCGCCAGCCAGGACCGCCATGGTTGCGGCCCGTGTGCAGGGCTCCATCGTCCAAACAGGGTATGCACCTTGGTGGGGCAAACCGAAGAATCGTCTGCAACCTGAAGGTTTCTGGAGGGCACTCGCATGGCAAAGACACAGGACTATCGACTCGGCGAATTCACCTACCCACGCGGCTGGTTCATGATCGCAGAAGCCTCTGAACTGGACCAGCACCGGCCCCTGGCCGTGCGCTTCTTCGGCCAGGACTTCGCGCTGTACCGGGGCCGCAACAGCGGCACGGTGGTGCTGCTCGACGCCTACTGCCCGCACATGAAGACGCACCTGGCCGCGCCCAACCGCACCAGCTACGTCATCCAGGACGGTGCCGGCACCAACATCGAGGGTGACGGCATCCGCTGCCCATACCACGCCTGGCGCTTCGGCGCAGACGGCAAGTGCGATGACATCCCTTACCACCAAGGCCCCATCCCGGCCGCCGCGCAGGTCAAGAGCTGGCAGGTGGTGGAGAGCCTGGGGGCCATCTTCGTCTGGCACGACCCAGAAGGCGGCGAGCCCCAGTGGGACCACCCCAGCCTGCCGCAGTGGGACGACACGGCCTGGGTGCGCCCGAAGTGGGACCACCTGGGCACGCTCAACCAGCACCCGCAGGAGCTCGTGGACAACATCTGCGACTACGGCCACCTGAGCCCCATCCACGGCTCGACCGTGGAGCGCTTCGAGAACGAGTTCATCGGCCACACGGCCACGCAGCGCCAGTGCGGCGGCCACCGCACGTTGGTCTCGGCCGATGGCGTGAGCGCCAGCCTGCACACGCTGACCACTTATCACGGCCCAGGTGTGCTGATCTCCGACCTGACCGGCATCTATGAGGCCGTGATGCTCATCACGCACACCCCGGTGGATGACGGCACCGTGAAGGTCTGGCACAGCCTGGTGGTGAAGTCACCCAGCCAGAGCGCGGTCGCCACCAAGGCCGACCAGGTTGCAGCCGGCCATTACCAGGAAATGGCGCTCACCGCGTTCGCTCAGGACATCGAGGTATGGAACTTCAAGGCCCCGTGCATCAACGGCCTCTACCTGCCCAGCGACGGTGCTTTCATGAAAGCCCGCATCTGGTACCGCCAGTTCTACAACCCCCGCGCCAAGACCCAGGAGATCCTGGACCAGTGCGAAGGCGTCTACGTGCCGCGCGGCGTGAAGCCGTACACCGAGCCCAAGCTAGCGGCTTGAGGCTGCGGTGCAGGCCGCCCGCGGTGAGGTCGCGGTGAAGGCAGCCCGCGGTGAGGCCGCGGTGAAGGCAGCCCGCGGTGAGGCCGCGGGTAGAGGCGCACCAAAGCCCGCCTGATGGCGGGCTTTTTCATGACCTCACCCGCGCCGGTGCGTCACGCGCAGGTGCATGAAGACGCTGGCAGGTACGGCAATGCCGGCGCTCAGCGCTGAGGGCAGGCTTGCGGGCAAGCCCTGGGGCGTGAGGGCGGCACGCAGCGCCTCGTCTGCCGGGTACCACCACTCCACGATGGCGTCGTACGGGTAGCCTGGCGGTGGCGTCGCTTCCACCGCGTTCCACACGCAGCGGCCCGCACCGGGCAGGCCCGCGGCTGCTGCCTTCGCGCTCTGCCAGGCGGTATCGGATGCACCCGCCGCACGCTGGACAAAGCCCACCAGCAGGCTGTCCGTCCGCGGCTCATCACGCAGCACCTGCTCGCTGCACAGCAGCGTGAAGTCACGCACGTATCGGTCAAACACCCTCGGCTCGTCCGGCCGCATGATGGCCAGGGTTTCGGGGTCGCTCCAGATGTCGTCAGACACCGCACGATCGCGGATGCCCAGCAGATTGACGCCGTCGTAATCCAGGTTCGCGCCAGGCAGCGCAGGCGCGTCCAGCACGCGTGAACACTGCGCCACCGACAGCACCTTGGCCTTGACGTTGGTGCATTGCGCACCCAGCGCCGAGTGCTCGCGCCAGGCCTGCGGAAACTCCTCAGGCTTGAGCCCCGGGTTACGCCGGGCCAGGTAGATCATCTTCCAGTTCATGTCGTGCCTCCAGCAGGGGTGTGAGAGGGGACGGGGGACCCGGCGTAGGACCGCATCGCGCGGGCCATGAACCACATGGCGCCGCCCAGCAGCCCGATGACAGCCGCCAACGACCAGCGCAGGGCGTCGCCGTGGGCCCAAGGGGTGAGCAGGTCGCTCAAGCCGCCCGTCAATACCGGCCCGAGCCCGCCCCCCAGCAGGGCACCGGCCAGCATCATCAAGGCGTTGGCCGTGGCGCGTCGATGGGGCGGCACCACCATGCTGAGCGCCGCATACGTCGGTGCCACCCAGAAGGCGATGAGAAACGCAAAGCTGGTCACCATGGCCGCCACCCAGCCCGCGTTTCCTGGAGGTAACGTCAAGTAGAGCCAACCGGCCGGCAAGGCCAGCGACAGTCCCAGCAGCGGCACGCCCATCTGCCAGCGGCGGTCGCGCCGCACCAGTCGATCGGTGAGGCGCCCGGCAAACAGACCGCCCACCACCGAACCCAGCGCCGCAGCGCCCGAGACCCAGCCCGCCCCCATGGGGCTGAAGCCGTGCAAACGCATCAGGTAGGCGAAGTTCCAGGTGCCGAAGGAGTAGCCGGCAATCAGGGCAAAGGCGCCAGCGATCAAGAGACGCCGCGCGACCGTGTTCGACCACACCTCGGCCACGGCCCCGAGCGGCGCAGCGGGTTCTGATGCGGAAGCCACCCGGGGCCCCGTCAAGGCGCCAGTCGAAGAGGAAGATCCGTTTGGAGCAGCGGGCAGCCCAACCCCAGCCCCGTGTGCGACACGCATCGGCTCCTTCACCACCCAGCGCAGAAGCAAGGCCAGAAGCAACGCAGGCAGGCCCACGGCCAGCAGCGTGGCGCGCCAGCCGAAGTGCTGCATCAGCCACGCGCCGCCCACCAAGGCCATCAGCGAACCTGCGCTGGCACCCATGGTGAACACGCTCATCGCACCCGAGCGGCGCTCGGGCGGGTACAGGTCGGCGATCATGGACATGGAAGCCGGCCCGCCGCCGGCATCACTGACGGCGGCACCGGCGCGCGTGGCCATCAGCCAGCCGGCCCCAGGCGCCAGCGCCCCCAGGGCGGCCAGAGCGCCGCCGATGCCCCGGCACCAGGCTACCAGGCCGCGGCGCTCATGGCGGTCGGCGTAACGGCCCAGCGGCAGCGCCATGAGCCCGAAGCAGACCGAGAAACCGAGCCCGGTCACCAGGCCCACATGCAGATCGGACAGCGCAAACTCAGCCTTCACAGGCTCGGTCAGCACGGCCAGGATCTGCCGGTCCATGAAGGCCAGCGCCGACAGCAGCGACAGCAACCACAGGGTTCGACGGGCGTCCGCAGCGGCTGATCCGGTGGCTGGTGGGTCAGAGGACATGCAGGGCTTTCACCCGGTCATTGTTCGAGGCGAACTCTGCAGGGCCATCGTCCGGCCGGACGATGCTCTGGCCTGCCCCGTGCCTACAGTGCGCCAGCACGTTCCTGAGGCCTGACGCGAGGAGCATGCCAAACCGTGGGACAGGCGCCTTCCTCGCCATCGGAACCGCTATCACCACCGCAGCCCTCACAAGACGACCAGACCGAGGACCCACCCATGAAGCACCGCTGGCCCCTGATCCTGCTGACGTTGATCGCCACCGTCCAGTTCTTCGACCGGGCCATGATGGTCATCGTCGTCGAGCCCATCAAGCAGGAGTTCGGGCTCAGCGACTCGCAGCTCGGCCTGGTGGCGGGCCTGAGCTACGCGGTGGCCTTCGCCGTGGCGGGCATTCCCCTGGGCTGGCTGGCAGACCGGGTGAACCGTCGCAATCTGCTGGCCGGCGTGGTGGCGGCCTGGAGCGCCTTTGTGGCCCTGGCAGGCTCGGCCAGCAGCTACGCGGCCCTGGTGGCCACACGGGTGGGCATCGGCGCCATGGACGCCGGTGGTCAGCCGTGCTCGGTGTCCATGATCGCCGACATGGTGCAACGCGAAAAGCGCGCCGGCGCCGTGGCCGTGTTCTTCGCCGGGGTGCCCCTGGGCATGTTGCTGGGGTTCCTGGGAGGCGGGCTGATCGCCAGCGAGTACGGCTGGCGGGCCGGGTTC
>CAISJH010000188.1 GCA_903885585.1 uncultured beta proteobacterium | reverse complement strand
CCTTCTTGATGTTCACGGGCTTGCCGGACTGCGCCACGGCACGGATGAAGTCGGTCTGGCGGCACAGAAAGGCCGGCGTCTGCAGCACGTCGACCACGCTGGCCACCTCGGCCACCTGCGCCTCGTCGTGCACATCGGTGATGACGGGCAGGCCCGTCTGCCGCCGCACCTCGTCCAGGATCTTGAGGCCGGCGTCCAGGCCGACGCCGCGCTTGCTGCTGCCCGAGGAACGGTTGGCCTTGTCAAACGAGCCCTTGTAGATCAAGGGAATGCCCAGTGGGGTGCAGGCCTCCTGCAGGCGGCCCGCCACCTCCAGCGACATCTCCAGGCCCTCGATGGAGCAGGTGCCGGCGATCAGAAAGAAAGGCTGGTCGATGCCGACCGGGAAGCCGCACAACTGCATCTCCAGACCCTTTCTCAAGCTGCCGCAGCGCTTTGCCGGGCCTGCTGGTGATCCAGCGCCGCCTTGACGAAGCTGCTGAACAGCGGATGGCCTCCCCAGGGCGTGCTCTTGAACTCGGGGTGGAACTGCACCCCCACGAACCAGGGGTGCGCCTCGCGCGGCAGCTCCACCATCTCGGTGAGCTTCTCGCGCTGCGTCAGCGCCGAGATCACCAGGCCGGATTGCTGCAGTCGGTCCAGGTAATGCACATTGGCCTCGTAGCGGTGACGGTGCCGCTCGGTGACCACGGAGCCGTAGATCTCATGCGCCAAAGTGCCGGGCTTCACGTCTGAACTCTGGGCACCCAGGCGCATGGTGCCGCCCAGGTCGGAGTTGGCGTCGCGTTTCTGGATCGAGCCGTCGCGGTCTTGCCACTCGTCGATGAGGGCAATGACGGGGTGCGGCGTGTCGGGCTCGAACTCGGTGGAGTTGGCGCCCGCCAGACCAGCCACATGCCGGGCGTACTCGATCGTGGCGACCTGCATACCCAGGCAGATGCCCAAATAGGGAATGAGGTGCTCGCGGGCGTACTGCACGGCGCAGATCTTGCCCTCGATGCCACGCTTGCCAAAGCCGCCTGGGACCAGGATGGCGTCAAAACGCCCCAGTTGTGCCACGTTTTCGGCGCACAGCGTCTCGGCGTCCACGTACTCGATGTCCACACGGGCGTGGTTGTGGATGCCCGCGTGCCGCAGCGCCTCGTTGAGCGACTTGTACGAATCCGACAGGTCGGTGTATTTGCCGCACATGGCGATCTTGACGTGAGTCTTGGGGTGGGCCACCTCGTGGACGAGGGAGTCCCAGCGCTTGAGGTCTGCCGGCTTGGTCAGCAGCTGCAGCTTCATGCACACCAGCTCGTCCAGGCCTTGCTCGTGCAGCACACGCGGGACTTTGTAGATAGTGTCCACGTCCCACATCGAGATGACACCATGCAGCTGCACGTTCGTGAACAGGCTGATCTTCTCGCGCTCGTCGTCCGGGATGGGTCTGTCCGCTCTGCAAAGCAGCACGTCGGGCTGGATGCCAATTTCCCGCAACTTCTGCACCGTGTGCTGCGTGGGCTTGGTCTTGAGTTCGCCCGCAGCGGCGATCCAGGGCACGTAGGTCAGGTGCACGAAGGCCGTGTTGGTCGGGCCGAGCTTCAGACTCAGCTGCCGCACGGCTTCCAGGAAGGGCAGGGACTCGATGTCGCCCACCGTGCCACCGATCTCCACGATGGCCACATCCACGTCGGTTGCGCCGCGCTTGACGAACTCCTGTATCTCGTTGGTGACGTGCGGGATCACCTGCACGGTCTTGCCCAAGTAATCGCCCCGGCGCTCCTTCTCGAGCACGCTCTTGTAGATCTGGCCGGTGGTGAAGTTGTTGGTGCGCTTCATCCGCGTGGTGATGAAGCGTTCGTAGTGGCCGAGATCCAGGTCGGTTTCGGCGCCGTCGTCGGTGACGAAGACCTCGCCGTGCTGGAAGGGGCTCATCGTCCCCGGATCCACGTTCAGGTACGGGTCGAGCTTGACGAGGGTGACCTTGAGGCCGCGGGACTCCAGGATCGCGGCGAGGGACGCAGCGGCGATGCCCTTACCGAGGGAGGACACCACACCGCCGGTGACGAAGACGAACTTGGTCATTCTGGGTGGCAGGCCGGGGGGCGGAGAACGCGCCGGAGACTGCCCAGTTGGAAAGCCAAAGTATACCGGCCGGGGGGTGTTGAATGACCACGCGAAGGCATCGCAGCTGGCACTGCAGGTGCGCGTCAGTTGGCTTGAAAGTTTCGGGGGTTAGGATAGCTGCGCTTGCACTAGGTGCCTGCTGCTGCGCTCGCAGCGGTGGGTTAAACGGGAAGCCGGTGGGTGAGGTGCCTGGGCGTGAACGTACACGCTCCGGGCCCTGACGATTCCGGCGCTGCCCCCGCAACGGTCAGCGAGGAGCGCGTGACAACGCAGCCACTGGGCAATGAAGGCCTGGGAAGGCGTTACGCGCTTCGGGTCCGCCGCAAGGCGGGCCCGGCACTCGCGAGCCCGGATACCGGCCTGATGCACGGGTGGCTGATGTCGCGGAGGGCGGTGTCTGGCGTGAAGCGTGCCCCACGGCTGTGGCTGTGGGCATGCGCGTGCCGGCACGACCTGCTTTCGCGACTCCAGCCAGGTGTCCACCTGGGCCGCACGGGGTGTGCGGCTGGAGTGTCTTGCGATGCGTGTTTCTTTCCCCTCTCATTCCCCCCCCGCTGTATCGTCTCCCTTGGCTGTGGGTCCACGAGCGTACCCACGGCCCTCGGATCCCTACCGCGCAGCGCGCGGGCTCGTGCTGGCAGCCCTGGGCACGGCCTGCGCTGCGCTTGCCAGTGCCCAGTCCGTGGCCGCGGGGCCGAATGCCGATGCGCGGCTGGTCATCACCGGCAGCCGCCTGCCCATGACGCAGGAGCTCCTGGCCGCTGATGTGGTCGTCATCGACCGTGCCGACATCGAGGCCTCGACCGCCGACTCGGTGGCCGATCTGCTTCGCCGGGAGGCTGGCGTTCAGCTGTCCCGCAATGGCGGCCCTGGCCAGAGCACCGGCGCTTTGCTGCGCGGCGCGGCGGCGGTCAATACCATCGTGCTCGTCGACGGCGTGCGCATCGGCTCGGCCACGCTGGGCTTTGCACAGCTCGACGGCCTGAGCCTGGCCCAGGTGGAACGCATCGAGGTGCTGCGCGGTCCCGCGTCCAGCCTGTACGGGGCGGACGCGGTGGGCGGCGTGG
>CAISJH010000187.1 GCA_903885585.1 uncultured beta proteobacterium | reverse complement strand
GGCGTCATCGAAGTAGATGCCGATGGACAGGTTGATCTTGTCCTGTCGAGGGTCCTTCTGGAAGGCTTCGTTCAGGCTGAGGATGGGGTCGCCGGCGTAGGGCTCGAGGTGTTGAAACATGGGGCGTGCCGTGGTGGTGGAAAGCGTTATCGCTGTGAGGCGGCATGGTACCTGCCTGCCGAGGGCTGATGCGGCCCAGGAGGCGGAGTCGCATGACGCCCCCATAATTGCCAAGGCAAAGACCACAATAGAAGCTTGCATCGTGCGCAAGGCGACCACTTGGCCGCCAGCATGCAGGCGTTTGGCAGGCGATGACCGTACTTCACCCCGTGGCCCTGCTGGGCTTTTCCTCCTTCGAGCGCAGTGCGCTGCTGGCCGCCTTCAGGCTGTCGGCCAGGCGTGCCATCGGCTATGAAGAGGTGGAGCGCCTGGAGGACTGCCGCTTCGCGGTGGTGGACACCGACACGCCCGGGTTGGCGGAGGCCGTGCGTCAGGCGCGTCGTCTGCGCAGTGCCGTGTTTGTCGGCCCTCATGCACCGGGCGGTGCCCAGGCCTGGCTCATGCGGCCGCTGGACCCTGCCAAGGTGGTGCATGAACTGGATCTGCTGGACGCCCGCGACGCCCGGGAGACCGGCCCCGTGCCCTTGCTGGGCGACGGCGCCGGCCTGCCCCTGCCGCCGGGGCGCGTGGTGCCTGCCGTCGATGGTCGCCCGGTCAGGGTGGAGGCGCTGGGCCGCCGTGAGGGCGATACCCTCGGTGGGCCGCCCGGGCCTCGCCGTTCAGACCGCAGGTCTTGACGCAGTCTGCCGGCTGCTGCTCAGCGCCGCCACGCGGCCAGCAGTGAGGCGCTCAGAATCAGCACGCCGCCCAGCGCCAACGGCCAGCTCACCAGGCCCGCACCCAAGGCCACCGCGGAGACCGAGGCAAACAGCACCTCGCTGACCATCACCACGGCCGTGGCATTGGCGGGCAGCCGTGCTGAGCCGTATTGCAGGGCCAGGTTGCTGAGCAGGAACACCATGGCCAACCCGAGCATGCCCGCTATCCATCCCTGCGCTGGCGCAGGAGGCCAGGGTACGGCGCCTGCGGTGCCCAGCCACAAGGCCGCCAGCAGCGACACCCCGGTACCCCCGGCAAACATGGCCAGGGCTCGGGCGCTATCCGGCTGGTGGGCCTCGCGCCGCAGCATCACGTTGTTCAAGGCAAAGGTGAAGCCACCAGCCAAGGCCAGAACCTCGCCCGTCGAGGTGGGCACTGGCCACGCGGAGCCATCGGTCGGCCACAGCACGATGGCAGCGCCGGTCAAGGCCAGGCCCACCCGAACCGCAGCCAGTGCCGTCAGCCGCTCACCCAGCAGCACGCGGGCCAGCAGCACGGCCCACAGCGGCATGAGATAGAACAGCAGCACCACGCGCACCACGTCGCCAATGGTCACTGCAGTATTGAAAGAGGCGTTGGTGGCGCCTGCCGCCAGCACGATCCACCACAGCGAGCGCGTGCGCCACAGCTGACCCCAGGCCTGAGGGCGCCACACGCTGATCAGGATGACCGCCACGGCGTACACCATCACGGTGGCCCACAGCGCATGCAACCCTCGTTCCTGCAGCCATCGGAAGGGCCACCAGGACACGCCCCAGGTGAAGGCGTTGAAGGTCAGGGCGAGCGTCGCGAGGCCCGCCTGCGGCGCCACCATACCCACCCCAAGGCAAGCGCTCCGGCGCCCAGCAAGACAAATATGCCGATCTGGAACTGGTGCAGGACCTTGAACATCCAGTCGCGATTGAGCGCGCCGAAATAGCCCAGGTACACCCAGATAGGCACGCTCACCAATGCGGCCAGGCCGTCCATCACGAACCAGGTCGTGAAGGTGACCCGGCGCGACATGCCGGCTGAAAAGAACACGGGCGTGCGCAACCCAGGCAGAAAGCGCGCCACGAACATCACCCACTTGCCGTACTTCTGGAAGGCCTGCTGGGACTTCTCGAACCGCTCGGGCGTCAGGACCTTGCGAAAGCCCGGCAAGGTCTGCACACGCTGCCCGTACACGCGCCCCAGCGTGAACATCAAGCCGTCGCCGATCAACACCCCGGCCATGCCCACTGCAAACATCAGGTGCGGGTCGGCATAGCCCAGGCCGGCGATCACGCCGCCAGTGACCAAGGTCACATCCTCGGGTACGGGCACGCCAAAGCCACAGATCAGCAACATCACGAACACGGCGATGTAGCCGTATTCGGTGAAGATGGGCATCAGGAAATTGAAGACTTCCATGCGGGTCCGCGGTGGGAAATGGACCGCAGGGTGGGGCGGCTACCGGGACGGCTTTATAGCATTGGCCCCACCGCGCGATACGATGCCCTTACCATGCCCCGCCCTATAGAAGCCCTCATCCATGCCGACGCTCTGGGGCACAACCTGGCCCGTGCGCGGGCCTCTGCGCCTGATGCTCGCCTCTGGGCTGTCGTGAAGGCCAACGCCTACGGGCACGGCATCGAGCGCGTCTTTGACGGCTTGCGTGGTGCTGATGGGTTCGCCCTGCTGGACTTGGCCGAGGCCGAGCGCGTACGCGCTCTGGGCTGGCGCGGGCCCATCCTGCTGCTGGAGGGTGTTTTCGAGCCGCGTGACCTGGAACTGTGCTCGCGCCTGGGCCTGTGGCATGTCGTTCACTGTGCCGAGCAGATCGACTGGCTGGCTGCGCACAAGACGCAGCAGCCGCATCGCGTGTTCCTGAAGATGAACAGTGGCATGAGCCGCCTCGGCTTCACGCCGGAGGCCTTCCGCAGCGCCTGGGTGCGGCTGAACGCCCTGCCGCAGGTGGACGAGATCTCGCTAATGACGCACTTCTCTGATGCCGACGGCCCGCGCGGCATCGACCACCAGGTGGCAGCCTTCGAGGCCGCCACGCGCGACCTGCCGGGCGAGCGCAGCCTGTCGAACTCCGCGGCCACGCTGCGCTATGGCGCGCTGCCCGGGCAGCAGCCGCAGCCCGCATTGCGCAACGACTGGGTGCGCGCGGGCATCCTCTCCTATGGCT
>CAISJH010000186.1 GCA_903885585.1 uncultured beta proteobacterium | reverse complement strand
CTGGCATCGTCTACGGTGCCGGCACGCCAGCCACGATCGAGCTCGATCACAACGCCCTGTACTTCGCCCTCAAGAAGGAAGCCTTCCACTCGTCCATCCTCGAGATGGAGTTGGACGGCCAGACCCAGAAGGTGCTGCTGCGTGACTTCCAGATGCACGCCTGGAAGCAACAGGTGCTGCACGTGGACTTCCAGCGCGTGGACGACACGACGCGCCTGCGCAAGAAGGTGCCGCTGCACTTCACGGGTGAAGATGTCTCTCCGGCCGTGAAGAGCGACAAGTGCGTGATCAGCCACGTGGCCACCGAGCTCGAGATCGAGTGCCTGGCCAACCAGCTGCCTGAGTTCGTCACCATCGACCTGTCCGGCTTGGTCAGGGGCCAGTCGCTGCACGTCAGCGACCTGAAGCTGCCCGAAGGCATCAAGGCCGTGCGTCACGGCACGCTGAACCCCGCCATCGTTTCGGCCACCCTGCCCAAGGAAGAGGAAGAAGTGGTGGCTGCCCCCGTGGTGGCTCCGGCCGGCAAGGGTGCTCCCAAGAAGAAGGACGAGAAGCAGAACAAGAAGTGAGCGCGCGGCGGGCCCATCGCGGCCTGCCGACGTTTCTCACACTCCCCCCCTCCAAGGAGGGCGGGTTTCTGTGAAGGGCTCCCCCATACGGGTGGGGCCCTTTTTCATTCACGCGCCACATAATTTCCACCCATGATCAAGCTCCTGGTCGGCCTGGGCAACCCCGGCCCCGAATACGAAGCCACCCGCCATAACGCCGGGTTCTGGTGGGTGGACGCAGCCGCCCGGCAACTGGGGGCTCGGCTCTCGGCGGAGCGGGCCTACTTCGGCCTGGTGGGACGCGTCAACCGGCCGACAGGACCAGTATGGCTGTTGCAGCCACAGACCTACATGAACGTCTCGGGCAAGTCCGTCGCGGCGCTCGCGCGCTTCTTCAAGATCGCCCCGCAGGAGATCCTGGTCGTGCATGACGAACTCGATCTGCTGCCAGGGCAGATGAAGCTCAAGCAGGGGGGCGGCCATGCCGGCCACAACGGTCTGCGCGACATCCACGCCCAGCTGGGATCTGCCGATTACTGGCGCTTGAGGCTGGGCATTGGCCACCCTGGGGTGAAGGCCGAGGTGGCCGACTACGTACTGCGCAAGCCGCCGGCCGACCAGCGCGAGGCCATAGAGCGCACGATCGATGAATCCCTGAAGCAACTCGAGCCCATGCTCAACGGTGACCTGCAGCAGGCCATGATGAAGCTGCATGCCAAGCCTGAGCGTCCCAAGCCGCCAAGGCCGGCCGGCTCTTCAGCCGGTGCAGCAGGGTCAACCGGTTCAGCCCCATCAAAGCGGCCCGAGACACCGACATGAGCACGGACATGAGCACAGAGATGCGAATCGACAACAGGATTGACATGCGCCCTCCACGGCCTGCCACCCTCCTGCGCAGCTGCAGCGCCGTGCTGCTGGCGACGTGCCTCATAACCACGGCCTGGGCCTCGACAGCAAAGGTGTGGCGCTGCGACTTGGCGGGGCAGGTCACGTACGCCGATCAGCCTTGCGAAAAGCTCCTGGCGCCGGCTCAGTCGGCGCAGGCACTGGAACGCAGCGTGGACGCTGCCGACTCTCGGACCCTGCAGCAACGGCGCGATGCCCAGGCCGTGGCGCGCGCCGACGAGGCCTGGGCAAGGCAGATGCAGCAGGAGCGGCGGCTGCGCGAGCTGCGCACCCCGCGGCCCGCCGCAGCCACGATCATCGGCCTGCCGCCCGACCCGCTGGCCGAACCAGTGATCAGGAAGGCGTCGCTGGAGGCCCGGCCGCCGAGACTTCAGCGGGTCCAGGCGACAGAGCCGTCAGGTGCTCGTACTTCGCCATCAACTGCGCCCGTGTCTCGACGTGGGCCGGGTTGACGGGAATGCAAGCCACGGGGCACAGCTGCACACACTGCGGCTCATCAAAGTGTCCGACGCATTCGGTGCAGCGGTGCGGG
>CAISJH010000185.1 GCA_903885585.1 uncultured beta proteobacterium | reverse complement strand
CCAGGACAGCGGCACCAGGACGGCCAGCACGCCGGCCATCGGCCAGCGCATCACGCCCACCGCGAACACCGTGGCTGTTGCAAGGAGCGCGCACCACAGGAGCCCCATGCGGTTGGACTTCAAGGTGCCGGTGACCTTCCAGGCGGTGGACAGCACGAGCGCCGCAGCCACCACACCCATCCCGCGCAAGGCACCTGTGACTTCAGGCGAGCCCGCAGACTGGCGCGCCAGCAAGGTCAGCGCCAGCACGATGGTCAGCGGTGCCAGCAGCAGGCCGGCCAGCGCTGCCCCGGCCCCGCGCCAACCGAAGTGCCGGTCGCCGAACATCAGCGCCATGTTCACGATGTTGGGCCCCGGCAGGATCTGTCCGAGGGACAGCAGCTCGACGAACTCCGCCTTGGTCAACCAGCCCTGTCGTTCCACCAACTCCCGCTGCGCCACCGGCAGCACGCCGCCAAAGCCCTGCAATGCCAGCCGATTGAAGGCGAAGAACAACTCGGTGGCCGACTGGGGCACCGCGCTTGCGGGCGCTTGCGGATGGACCGGCGGCGTGGAGCCAGCGTCGTGCATCAGCGTTTGGCCTTCACCTAGGGACCCTCACCGCTTGACCTTCAGCGCTTGACCTTCAGCGCCTCGGGGTTCACGATGTTCGTGGGCTCGCCACGGATGAAGTTCACGACGTTCTCGAAGGCGGCGCGGAAGTACAGCTCATAGCTGTCCTGCTCCACGTAGCCCAGGTGCGGCGTGCACACGGCGTTTTCCAGGCGCAGCAGGGGGTGGCCTTGCAGAGTCGGTTCGCTCTCGAAGACGTCTACCGCCGCCATGCCGGGCCGGCCCCGGTTGAGGGCAGAGACCAGCGCGCCGTCTTCCAGCAACTCAGCGCGTGAGGTGTTGACGAAGAGGGCGGTGGGCTTCATGCGGGCCAGGTCTTCCGCGGTGACGATGTGCCGGGTGGCGTCGTTCAGGCGCAGGTGCACCGAGATGACGTCGCACTCGGCGAAGAAGGCCTCCCGGTTCTCGGCTGCATCGTAGCCGTCGGCTACCGCCTTCTGGCGCGAGGCCTCGCGCCCCCAGATCACCACTTTCATGCCAAAGGCACGGCCGTAGCCGGCCAGCAGTTGGCCGATCTTGCCGTAGCCCCAGATGCCCAGTGTCTTGCCCCGCAGCACCATCCCCACGCCGAAGTTGGGGGGCATGGAGGCGGCCTTCAGGCCGCTCTGTTGCCAGGCACCGTGCTTGAGGTTGCCGATGTATTGGGGCAGACGCCGCATCGCGGCCATGATCAAGGCCCAGGTCAGTTCAGCCGGGGCCACTGGAGAACCTACGCCTTCGGCCACCGCGATGCCCAGCTTGGTGCAGGCTTCCACGTCGATGTGGGCCCCGACCTTGCCCGTCTGCGAGATCAGGCGCAGCTTGGGCAGCTTCTCCAGCAGCTGCCGCGGGAAATGCGTGCGCTCGCGGATGGGGACCAGCACCTCTGCATCGCGCAACCGCACGGACAGCTGGCCGATGCCCTTGACGGTGTTGGTGAACACCTTCGCATGCAGCGGCTCCATCAGGGCCGCGCAAGGGAGTTTGCGCACGGCGTCCTGGTAATCGTCGAGGATGATGACGTTCATTCGGGTCAGGTCATGGGGCCACCGCAGGCCACAGGCAGAGCCTGCTGCACGAGCCCCTGTCAGCGGCAGGCCGGATCACGGGAGGGGTGATTCTGCCCTCGGATGGCCCGCTCCAGGCTTGCGTGATGCTGCGAACCGCGGCAGAAGACGCCCGTACTGGCCGCGACGGTACGATGGTGACCGCCATCAGCCGTGATCCTCGGTGCCCGCTGGGGGCACCAACAGCCGCTGGCCCTCATTGGAGAAGAAGACATGAGCATCTCGATGCATTCGGCCAGCGCGCCCGTGTTCCAGCGCATGCTGGGCAGCATGTTGACCTGGCTGGACAAGGCCGAGGCGCATGCCCACGCGCGTGGCTTCGATCCGGCCAATTACCTGGGTCTGCGCCTGGCTCCAGACATGTTCCCCTTGTCGCGGCAGATCCAGATTGCCAGCGATGCCGCCAAGGGCTGCATGGCCCGCCTGGCCGGGCAGGAGCCGCCCAAGTGGGCAGACGATGAGGCCACGCTGGAAGATCTTCGGGGCCGCATCCGCAAGACCATCGACTACGTGGCCTCGTTCCAGCCGGCCCAGATCGACGGCTCCGAGGACAGGGAGATCCAGCTCGTCAAGCGCAACGGTGATGTCCTGCGCTTCCAGGGCGAGGAGTACCTGAAGCACAACGCCATGCCCAACTTCTACTTCCACGCCACCACGCTGTACGCGCTGCTGAGGCAGGCGGGCGTGGCGGTGGGCAAGGGCGACTACCTCGGCGTCTGAGTCATGACGGCCGCTGCATCGCGCTCCTCGGCCAGGCGTCCGGCTTGGCGGACATGGCTTGCCCGGGTGTTCAGGCTCTTGTCGGGTCTGTTGCTGGCTCTGGTGGTTGCGGCGGGGTTGTATGCCTGGCGAGCCAGCCCCGTGGCGGATGGCACCTTGCAGCTCCCCGGCGCGAACGGCGAGATACGCATCCTCCGCGATGCCCATGGCATTCCGACGATCCGTGCGGCCAGTGTGCGCGACGTGATGTTCGGCCTGGGTGTGGCGCATGCCCAGGACCGTCTGTGGCAGCTGGAGACCCACCGTCGCATCGGGGCTGGCCGATTGGCCGAGGCCTTCGGCGAAGGCGCGCTGGAGACAGACCGCTTCCTGCGTGCCTTGGGGGTACGGCGGGCTGCCCAGGCCCAGTGGGACGCCACCGAGGGTGAGTCGCGCGAGGTGTTGCAGGCCTATGCGGCGGGGATCAATGCCGTCTTGCGGCAGGCGCTGGGCGCGCGTCCGCCGGAGTTCCTGATCCTGGGGCTGCAGCCTGAGGAGTGGACACCCGTGGACAGTCTGGCCTGGACCATCATGATGGCCTGGGACCTGGGGGGCAACTGGAACAGCGAGCTGCAACGCATGCGGCTGGCTTTGAAGTTTCCGGTGCAGCGTGTGGACGAGCTGATGCCGCCGTACCCTGGGGAGCAGCCCCAAGTCACGGCGGATTACGCGGCGCTCTACCGCGAGCTGAAGATTGGTGCGTCGAGCGCCACCCAGGCCTGGCTGAACCTGCCCGAGCTGGCACCGCCCTCGGGCGTGGAAGGCGTGGGCTCCAACAACTGGGTGCTGGCCGGAAAACGCACCACGACGGGTGCGCCGCTGCTGGCCAACGATCCGCACCTGAAACTCAGCACCCCCGCCCTGTGGTACTTCGCCCGTTTGGAGGCCCCTGGCCTGCAGGCAGCCGGCGCCACCATGCCGGGTGTGCCCTCCATCGTGCTGGGCCAGAACGCTGACCTGGCCTGGGGCTTCACCAACACCGGGCCGGATGTGCAGGATCTCTACCTGGAGCGTATCAAGCCAGGGGACGCTGCGCAGTACCAGACGCCCGATGGTTGGGCGGCGTTCGGGTCGGTGGACGAGGAGATCCGCGTCAAGGGTCGACCTGAGCCGGTGCGCTTGAAGGTGCGCAGCACCCGCCATGGGCCGGTCATTTCCGACGCTGGCACGGCGGCGGACCTCGTGGGCGCCAAGGGCGGTTCACCCGACCTGGTATTGGCCATGCGCTGGACGGCGCTGGACCGAGACAGCGACCCCGTGGGCGCTGGGCTGCGCATGATGCGGGCCGCATCGGTCGACGGCTTCGTACAGGCTTCGCGCGGCTGGGTGGCACCCATGCAGAACATGGTGGTGGCCGACCGCGCGGGACGCATCGGCTTCGTGGCCGCCGGCAGGGTGCCCCTGCGCCGTCCCGACAACGACCTCAAGGGCCTGGCACCGGCCCCCGGGTGGGACGCCCGCTATGACTGGGCCGGCTGGGTGCCGCTGGACGAGACGCCGCGCGAATTCGACCCCGAGCGCGGTTGGCTGGCCACCGCCAACCAGCGCATCCACGCGGCGGGCTACCCGCACCACATCAGCAGCGACTGGGCCGCCCCGTGGCGCCAGCAACGCATCGAGCAGTTGCTGGAGCAGCGGCCCAAGCACTCCATCGACGACCTGGCACGCATGCATGGCGATGAGGTGTCGTTGGCCGCCCTGAAGCTGCTGCCATGGCTGCAGGGCGCACGTCCCGAGCACGCGCTGACCGCTGCCGCGCAGGTGCAGTTGACCGGCTGGGACGGCACCATGGAGGCTGCCCGGGCCGCGCCGCTGATCCACTGGGCCTGGGTGCGTCACCTCACCAAGGCGCTGCTGGCGGATGAGTTTGGCAGCGAGGAGGCCTTTGCCAAGGTCTTCCCCAGCCGCTCCTTCCGCGACGCGGTAGAGGGCATGCTGGAGCGGCGTGACGCCTGGTGGTGCGACGACAAGCGCACGGCCAGCGTGGAGACCTGCGAGGACATCTCGGCGCGTGCGCTGGCCGCAGCGCTGGACGAACTCTCAGCCCGCTTTGGCAGCGACCCAGCGGCTTGGCGCTGGGGGCAGGCGCATCAGGCGGTGTCGGAGCACCGGCCTTTCAGCCGGGTGAAGCCGCTGGCCCCGCTGTTCGAGCTGCGGCGGCCTGTGGGAGGTGACACCTACACGGTCAACGTGTCTCGCGTGGGCTTGCGTCCTGATGCGGTGACCGGTGAGCTCTACCTCAACGACCATGGCCCCAGCCTGCGCGCGCTGTACGACTTGGCTGACAAGCGCCAGTCGCGCGTGATGCACAGCACCGGCCAGAGCGGTCTGCCCTGGGCCGCGCGCTACCGCAGTTTCAAGGACGCCTGGGTGAAGGTGACCTACGTGCCGCTGTGGGTAGATGCCGCGGCGGTCTCCGCCGGAGGCAGCCTGGTCATCGCCCCTGCGTCGCGCTGAAAGGGCCGTGAATGGGCAGTGAATCGGCGGTGAACGGGCTGGGCTTTGGTGCAGCGACTGTGGTCGCGTGCAAACGGTGGGTTGCCGTATTGCCCCTCGGCCGCGTCACATCAACATGGTGTTGCGGATGAGACCGACCGCGATGCCTTCGAGCTCGAAGCTCGAGTCGTCAGGCGCCACCACGATGGTGCTGAAGTCAGGGTTCTCGGGGATGAGCTCGATGTGGCGCTGGGTTTTGCGCAGGCGCTTGACGGTCACCTCGTCGCCCAGGCGCGCCACCACGATCTGCCCGTTCTTAGCCTCGCGGGCCTTTTGGACGGCCAGCAGGTCGCCGTCCATGATGCCGGCGTCGCGCATGCTCATACCGCGCACCTTGAGCAGGTAGTCGGGCTTGCGCTGGAACATGGTGGCTTCGACCACATAGGTCTGGTCGATGTGCTCCTGCGCCAGGATGGGACTGCCGGCGGCCACGCGGCCCACCAGGGGCAGGGTGAGCTGCGCAAAGCCCGGCAGCGGCAGCGAGAACTGCTTGCCGTAGGGGTTGGCGCGGGCCTCGTTGAGTGCGCGCAATGTGTCAGACTTCAATCGGATACCGCGCGAGGTGCCCCCCACCAGCTCGATCACGCCCTTGCGGGCCAGCGCCTTGAGGTGCTCCTCGGCCGCGTTGGCCGACTTGAAGCCCAGCTCGGCGGCGATCTCGGCCCGGGTGGGTGGCGCACCGGTGCGCTCGATGGCGCTCTGCACCAGGTCCAGGATCTGCTGCTGGCGGTCGGTCAGCTTGGGGGTGTCGTCGAGCATGAGCATCTCCTGGGGTGTCCTGGTGATGTATCCAGTGACTGTATTTTCATCCAGATGTCTGGGCGTGGCAAGCCATGTCACCCAGGCCCACACGAGTGAAGGTGGCTTGATGCAGCAAACAGAGGACGGCGCAGCGCACAGGATCGTGCTGCTGGGCACGGGTGGCACCATTGCCGGCGCTGCCGCCAGTGCCACCGACAACGTGGGTTACGCCTCCGCGCAGCGCGGTGTGCAGGCGCTGGTGGCGGCCGTGCCCGCGCTGGCCGCCTGGGCGCTGGAGGCCGAACAGGTCGCCCAGGTGGACAGCAAGGACATGGGCCCGGCGATCTGGTCCACTCTGGTGGCTCGGGTGTGCGCCCACCTGGCGCGAGCCGATGTCCGCGCAGTGGTGGTCACCCACGGCACCGACACGCTCGAGGAAACCGCCTGGCTGCTTCACCGCGCGCTGGGCTCGGCTCCGGGCACCAAGCCCGTGGTGCTGACGGCCGCGATGCGGCCGGCCACTTCCTTGCAGGCGGACGGCCCCCAGAACCTGCTGGACGCCGTGACCGTGGCCGCCGCGCGTGAGGCCTGTGGGGTTTTGCTGGTCATGGCCGGCCGGGTCTGGGCCGGTGCCGAGGTGCGCAAGGTGCACAGCTACCGCACCGAGGCCTTTGGCGCTGGAGATGCCGGGCCGCTGGGGCAGGTGGTGGAGGGGCGGCTGCAGTGTTTCCGGCTTTGGCCAGGCACGGGTCTGGATCAGCTGCCCCAGGGGTCTGGCGTCACGGACGGTGGCGCAGACGGCATGCAGGGTGACGGCGCCGCGGGCCTGGACTTGCCTGTAGACGCTGACAGCTGGCCTTGGGTGGAGATCGTCGCCAGCCACGCAGGCGCTGGGCCGCGGGCGGTGCAAGCGCTGGTGAGCGCGGGCGTTCGGGGTCTGGTGGTAGCCGGCACGGGCAATGGCACGGTGCACCAGGACCTGGAAGCGGCCTTGCTGCAGGCGGTCTCGCAGGGCGTACCCGTGCTGCGGGCCACCCGGTGCGCCGCTGGCGGCATCGTGCCAGGGGGCGCGGATGCGCTGCCTTCAGCGGGCGGGCTCACCCCTGCCCAGGCCCGGGTGGAGTTGACACTGCGCCTGCTGCAGACGCCAAGAGTGCGCTGAAGGCGTGTGAAGCATCCCCGAGCCGGAATGCTTCACACGTTCTAAGCCTGCAGGGCCTCGATCTGTTCCTGCAGCTCCAGCCAGCGCTCCTCCAGCATGGCCGTTTCGGCGGCGATGTGGTTGAGGCTGCGGCCCAGGTCGGCGATCTCGGTCGGGCTCGCAGTGCCGGTAGACAGCGCCGTCTCGGCCGCCGTACGCTCCTGGCCTAATTTCTCCAGGCGTTTGTCGATCTGCGCGATTTCGTTGCGCATGGGGCGCGTGGCGTCGGACAGCCGCTGGCGGGCCTGTGCGCGGGCCTTGCGGTCTTCAGCGCCGCCGCGGTCGCTGCCGGTGGCCGTGCCTGCTGCTCCACCGGCCGCTTCACTGGGCCCTGTCTTGGCCGCAGCGCTGGCACCTGCCGTTGAGGGCTGCTCCCTTGCTGGTGCTGTGGCGGGGGCGGCGGCGGTCGCGCGGCCGCCAGGCGTTGCGCTGGACGTGGCGGCTGTGGTCCCTGCGGCGCCGGGCTTGGGAATCTCCTGCCCGCGTGCCACCGCCCTGCTCACTTCCAGCAGCCACCGCTGGTAGTCGTCCAGGTCGCCGTCAAAGGGCTCGACGCCTCCACGCGTGACCAGCCAGAACTCGTCGCACACCTCGCGCAACAGGGCGCGGTCGTGGCTGACCAGCAGCACCGTGCCCTCGAACTCGTTGAGTGCAATCGACAGCGCTTCGCGCGTGTTCAGGTCCAGGTGGTTGGTGGGTTCGTCCAGCAGCAGCAGGTTGGGTCGCTGCCAGACGATGGTGGCCAGCACCAGGCGGGCGCGCTCGCCACCCGACAGCGTGCCCACGCTCTGCTGCACCATGTCGCCTTCGAAGCGGAACTGCCCGAGGTAGTTGCGCAGCGCCTGCTCACGCGTGTCGGTGCCGGGCGGCGCAGCCTCCCGGGCCAGGCGGGTCATCAACTGCAGCGGGGTGTCGTCGGCGTGCAGCAGGTCCATTTCCTGCTGCGCGAAGTAGCCCACGGCCAGGCCCTTGCCCTCGGTGACGGTACCGCCCAGCGCCGGCAAGGCGCGGGCGATGGTCTTGACCAGGGTGGACTTGCCCTGGCCGTTGGCGCCCAGGATGCCGATGCGCTGACCGGCCATGACGGTGCGGGTGACGTGGCGGACGATGGTGACGCGCGCTTCGGCATGGCCATCGCTGCTTCCACCACCGGACCCGGCACCAGGCGGCGCCAAGCCGGATCCTCCCCCCTCGGGACGTGTTTCGCCGTACGCGGCGACCGGGGGCTCCAGGACATACCCGCATTCCACGTCGCGCAGCGCCAGCATCGGGTTGGGCAGGCTTACCGGCTCGCGAAACTCGAAGGCAAAGTCGCTGGCCGTCAGCACTGGGGCCAGCTTCTCCATGCGCGCCAGGGCCTTGACGCGGCTCTGCGCCTGCTTGGCCTTGGTGGCCTTGGCCTTGAAGCGGTCGATGAAGCGCTGCAGGTGGGCGATGCGATCTTGCTGTTTGTCGAACGCCGCCTGGGCTTGCGACATGCGCTCGGCGCGCATGCTCTCGAAAGCCGTGTAGTTGCCGCCGTAGCGGGTGACCTTGCACTCGTCGAGGTGCAGCGTCACGCGGGTCACGGCATCCAGGAACTCACGGTCGTGGCTGATCACCACCAGCGTGCCGGCGTAGCGCTGCAGCCAGGCT
>CAISJH010000184.1 GCA_903885585.1 uncultured beta proteobacterium | reverse complement strand
CGGGACCATGTTGATCTCGTTCATCGAGCGCCTGCGGCGCGAGCCGCCTCGGGAGACGACGCCAGGCATCTGGCCTTACCTCGGCCCGCCAGCGCCGCCGGCGGCGGCAGGTGAGGCGCCCGCATTGCGCTGCAGGATGTTGGTGAACTCCTCCATGAAGGTCTCCATCTGCGTGGCGATGCGGTCGATGTCGTGCGAGAAGCGGTTGTAGGCGATCACCGCCGGGATGGCGGCAAACAGCCCGATGGCGGTGGCCACCAGCGCCTCGGCGATGCCCGGTGCCACGGTGGCCAGCGTCACCTGCTGCAGATTGGACAACCCCACGAAGGCGTGCATGATTCCCCAGACCGTGCCGAACAGGCCCACATAAGGGCTGACCGAACCCACGGAGGCCAGGAAGTTCAGGTGCCGCTCCACCACGTCGAGCTCGCGCTGGAAGCTCGCGCGCATGGCGCGCCGAGCGCCGTCCAGCTGTGCGGTGGCGTCCATGCGTCGCTCACGCAACTTCATGAACTCACGCATGCCGCTGGCGAACAGGCGCTCCATCGGCGCGGCGTCGGCCTTCTTGCCGGCGCTGTCGTTCAGCTCGGTCAGGCTGCGGCCCGACCAGAACTCGCGCTCGAAGTCGTCGTTGCGGCTGCGTACCTTGCGCAGGCCAAACACCTTGCCGAAGATCACCGTCCAGCTGGCCAGTGAAACAAGCAGCAACCCTGCCATCACGAGCTGCACGACCAGGCTCGCGTTCAGGATCAGGTGGAGGATGGACAGGTCCTGGTTCATGTTGCGGGGTGGTGCTCGGCTGCGATGTGGGGTGAGGTGGGTGCGATCAGCGCCAGCACAAGGTCGGGTATGCGGCGCGGCCTCCATGATGACGCATCCACGCAGCCGACGCGGATGGTGCCTTCGGCCAGCAGCCGAGATCCGCACCAGGCCTGCTGGGCAAAGTTCATGGACGCGCGCCCGCAGTCGGTCAGTTGCACCGTGATGCGCAACGCATCATCCAGCCGCGCCGGCGCCAGGTGCCGCACCTCGGTGTGGCTGACGATGAAGATCGCTCCCGTCTGCTCGCGCAGGGCCTGCTGGCTCAGGCCGGGGTCGTCGGTGAAGGCCGAGGTGCCAGTCGGGCCTTGCGCGGCGTCACCGCCCCCCGTGGGTTTGCGGCGGCCCAAGTGCCGCAGCCACTCGGTGCGCGCCCGCTCGAAGAACTTCAGGTAGTTGGCGTAGAACACCACGCCGCCGGCATCAGTGTCTTCCCAGTACACACGCACCGGCCAGGAGAAGGGCGCGTCATCCTGAGACATGCGTTTGCGTTTGCTCTTGTGTTTGCAAGGCCTGCATTACCACTGAGAGGCTTCGCTCAGCCGTGCAGGTCCCGCTCCAGCCGTTGCAGCGCTTGCGTGAGGTGCATCATGGAGCTCGCGTAGCTCAGCCGCAGGTAGCGCTCGGCAGCTGCCGGGCCAAAGTCCCGCCCAGGGGTCAGCGCCACATGGGCCGAGTGCAGCAGGCCGTGGCAGAAGTCCCAGCTGCTGGGTGAGAAGGCGCTGCAATCGGCCCAGGCATAGAAGGCGCCGTCCGGGGCCACGGGTACCTTCAGGCCAATGCGCTCCAACCCAGTCAGCACCACGTCGCGCCGGCGCTGGAACTCGCCGCGGCGCCGTTCGTACTCGGCGATGGACTCGTCCGTGAAGCAGGCCAGCGCCGCGTGCTGCGCCAGGCTGGAGGCGCAGATGTAGAGGTTCTGTGCCAGCTTTTCTACGGCCGGCACAAGGGCCGGGGGCAGCACCACCCAGCCCAGGCGCCATCCGGTCATGGAGAAGTACTTGGAGAAGCTGTTGACCGAGATCACGTCGTCACCATGTTCACCATGCGCCAGCGCGCTGTGGCCAAAGCGCTCGTCGTAGCTCAGGCCCAGGTAGATCTCGTCTACCACCGTCACGCCGCCGCGTGCGCGCACCGCCTGCACGATGCGCCCCATCTCGGCGGGGTCGATGGAGGTGCCCGTGGGGTTGGAGGGCGAAGCCAGCACCACGCCGCGCGTGGCCGGCGTCCATGCGGCCTCAACCCCCGCGGCATCAAGCTGAAAGCGTTGCTCGGGCCCACAGGGCAGCAGCCGCGCCTGGCCGCCCGCAGCGGTGACAAAGTGCCGGTTGCAGGGGTAGCAGGGGTCGGGCATCAGCACCTCGTCACCGGCCTCGAAGAGGGCCAGGCACACGAGTTGCAGCGCCGCCGAGGCGCCGGCCGTGACGAGGATGCGCTCGGGCGCGATGTCCAGACCGAAGCGCTGCGCGTACCAGCCGCTGATGGCCGATCGCAGCGCGGGCAGGCCGGTGGCCTGGGTGTAGGCCGTGTGGCCGGCTTGCAGGCAGGCCTGGGCGGCAGCTTGCACCGGCGCGCTGGCCGTGAAGTCCGGCTCGCCGATGTTCAGGTAGATCATCGGCTCGCCGCCCAGGGCCGGATCGCAAGCCGGGCCGGCGGCCACTTCCCGCGCCGCCTTGGCCATCTCCATGACCCAGAAGGGCTCGATCCGCTCGACGCGGGAGGCGAGCTTCATGCCGTGCCAGCGCCTCGGCGAGCGGCGCGTGCGGCCTCCACCTCCACGGCGCGCAGGTCGCCCGCGGTCTTGTCCAGCACGCCATTGACGTACTTGTGACCGTCGGTGCCGCCAAACTCCTTGGCCAGCTCCACCGCCTCGTTGATGGCCACCTTGTAGGGGATCTCCAGACAGTTGGAGAGCTCCCAGGCGCCGATCAGCAGCACCCCGTGTTCCACGGGCGACAACGCGCTGGTGCGGCGGTCCACATGGCGGGCCAAGGCCGCGTCCAGCGCGGCAGCGTCGCGGATGCAGCCGTGCAGCAGGGCATCGAAGTGCGCGCTGTCGCACTTGTCAAAGCCCTCCTGCTCGCGCATGTGGGCGTCGATGACGCCTGCCTCGCTGCCTGAGAGCAGCCACTCATACAGGCCCTGCAGTGCAAATTCGCGCGAGCGGCGGCGGGGGGACTTGCCTTGCGGTCGACGGCCCCCGGGCTTCTTTCCCGTGGGTTTGGCCGCCTTCGCAGGCGCGGTGGCTGTGCCGTCGTGAGGGGGAGCGCCCGGAGGTGGCGTGGAGGGGAGAGAGCTCATGGAGGGGGGATTCTTTTCTTGCGGCTGCCGCGCACGGGCAGCCG
>CAISJH010000183.1 GCA_903885585.1 uncultured beta proteobacterium | reverse complement strand
GGCCTGGCTGCGCTGCAGACCATGTTCAAGCACCAGACGCTGGCGGGCAACTTCCCGATGCGCCTGCGCTGGAACTTCCACCGCCTGATGCTGGGTCAGAGCATGGGGTTCTTCCAGGACGAGTTTGCCGGGCGTATCGCCACCAAGGTGATGCAGTCGGCACTCGCCGTGCGCGAGGTCTGGATGATCGTGGCCGACATCCTGACTTACGTGCTGATCTATTTCGTGACCATGGGCGTGGTGCTGGGCAGTTTTGACCTGCGCTCGCTGGGCCCCTTCTTGCTGTGGTTCCTGCTGTACGTGGGGGTCATCCGCTTCTTCGTGCCGCGCCTGGCAAGGGTGGCGCAGGCGCAGGCCGACGCCCGTTCGCTGATGACCGGGCGCATCACTGACGCCTACACCAACATCGCCACCGTCAAGCTGTTCTCCCACTCGCAACGCGAGGCTGGCTTTGCCCGCTCGGCCATGCAGGAGTTCATGACCGCCGTACACGGCCAGATGCGACTGGTGTCGGCCTTCGAGATCGTGAACCAGGTGCTTTCTGTGCTGCTGATCGGCAGCACGGTGGGGCTCACGCTGTGGCTGTGGTCGGTGGGTGATGTGGGCGTGGGCGCTGTGGCCGCTTCCACCGCGATGGCGCTGCGCCTGAACGGCATCTCGCATTGGGTGATGTGGGAGATGGCCAGTCTGTTCGAGCATGTGGGTACGGTGCAGGATGGCATCGCCACGCTCTCGAGGCCGCGCACCGTGGTGGACCGCCCGGATGCTGCGCCGCTGGCCGTGCAGCGCGGCGAGGTGCGCTTCGAGCAGATGGATTTCAGCTACGGCGGCGCGCGCAAGGTGATCGAGGGTCTGGACCTGCACATCCGCCCGGGCGAGAAGATCGGCCTGGTGGGCCGCTCGGGCGCGGGCAAGAGCACGGTGGTGAATCTGCTGCTGCGCTTTTATGACGTACAGGGCGGGCGCATCCTGATTGACGGCCAGGACATCGCCGGCGTCAGCCAGGACTCGCTGCGCGCGCAGATCGGCATGGTGACGCAGGACACCTCGCTTCTGCACCGCTCGGTGCGCGACAACATCGTCTACGGCCGGCCCGACGCCACGGATGAGGAGATGCAGAAAGCGGCGGAGCGGGCCGAGGCGACCGACTTCATCCAGCACCTGGTGGACCCCAAGGGCCGCACCGGCTTCGATGCCCATGTGGGCGAGCGCGGCGTCAAGCTCTCGGGCGGACAGCGCCAGCGCATCGCGATCGCCCGGGTGATGCTCAAGGACGCACCCATCCTGTTGCTGGACGAGGCCACCAGCGCGCTGGACAGCGAGGTGGAGCAGGCCATTCAGGCCAGCCTGTACCGGCTGATGGAAGGCAAGACGGTAGTGGCCATCGCTCACCGCCTGTCCACCATCGCCGCCATGGACCGCCTGGTGGTGATGGACCAGGGCCGCATCGTGGAGCAGGGCAGCCACACCGAACTGCTGGCGCTGGGCGGCATCTACGCCAGGCTGTGGGCTCACCAGAGCGGCGGGTTCCTGGGCGAGGAAGTGCAGTAGAGGCAGGCTGATCGCGGAACTGAAGGCGACTCTAGGCCTCCCAGGGGGCCGGGAGGCCGGGCTGGCGCCGACTTGGCGGCTTATCAGCCCTTGCGGGCGAGGCGGTGCTGGATCTCGCCGACGATGCCGCGCCGGAACAGCAGCACGCAAACCACGAACGTCACGCCCATGATGATGGTCACCATGGAGCCCAGGCCGGAGAGGTAGTTCTGCATCGTCACGACGATGGCCGCCCCCAGCGCTGGGCCGAAGATGGTGCCCATGCCGCCCAGCAGGGTCATCAGCACCACCTCACCGGACATCTGCCAGCTGACGTCGGTCAGCGTGGCCAGGCCAAAGGCCAAGCTCTTGGTGGCACCTGCCAGGCCTGCCAGCGAGGCCGAGAGTACGAAAGCCAAGTGCTTGTAGCGGTCGACGTCGTAGCCCAGCGACAAGGCGCGCGCCTCGTTCTCGCGGATGGACTTCAGCACCTGCCCGAAGGGCGAGTGGACGATCCGGTAGATGCCCAGCAGTCCCGCCATGAATACCGCGAACACGAGGTAGTACATCACCCGGTCGTTAGCCAGGTCGACCACGCCCAGCAGCTTGCCCCGAGGGATGCTCTGGATGCCGTCCTCAGCGTAGGTGAACGGGGCCTGCACGCAGATGAAATACACCATCTGCGCAAGCGCCAGCGTCACCATGGCGAAATAGATTCCTTGGCGGCGCACCGCCAGCCAGCCTGTGACCACCCCCAGCACGCCTGCACTCAAGGTGCCCAAGGCAATGGCCAGCTCCGGCGTCAGGCCCCAGACCTTGGCCGCGTGGCCGCAGACGTAGGCTGCAAAGCCGAAGAACATGGCGTGGCCGAAAGACAGCAGGCCCGTGAAGCCGATGAGCAGGTTGAAGGCGCTGGCAAACAGCGCAAAGCACAGCACCTTCATCAGGAAGATCGGATAACCCAAGAAAGGGGCCACCAGACCGGCGGCGGCCAGCACCAGGAACGCGAGCACCGTACGGTTCATCACTTCTCCCGTCCGAACAGGCCTGCGGGGCGGAACATCAGCACGACAGCCATGATGATGAATACCACGGTGGTCGAGATCTCGGCGTAGAACACCTTGGTCAGGCCTTCGATGAGACCCAGCGCCAGCCCCGTGATGATGGAGCCCAGGATGGAGCCCATGCCGCCGATGACCACCACCGCGAACACGATGATGATGATGTTGGAGCCCATCAGCGGGCTGACCTGGTAGATGGGTGCGGCCATCACCCCGGCCAAGCCGGCCAGGCCCACCCCGAAGGCGTACGTCAGCGTCACCATGAGCGGCACGTTGATGCCGAAGGCTTTGACAAGATTCGGGTTTTCAGTGCCCGCGCGCAGGTAGGCGCCCAGCCGCGTCTTCTCGATGACGTACCAGGTTGCCAGACAGGCCACCAACGAGGCGGCCACCACCCAGGCACGGTACTTGGGCAGGAACATGAAGCCCAGGTCGAACGCGCCCTTGAACACCGGCGGCAGGTCATAGGGCTGGCCAGAGGAGCCATAGGCCTCACGGAAGACGCCCTCGATGATCAAGGCCAGCCCGAAGGTCAGCAGCAGCCCGTAGAGGTGATCCAGCCCCTGCAGCCAGCGCAGCAGGGTGGTCTCGATCAACGCGCCCAGGGCACCCACTGCCAGCGGTACCAGCAGCAGGGCCACCCAATAGTTCACCCCCGCCAGGTTCAGCAGCATCCAGGCCAGGAAGGCCCCCACCATGTACAGCGCCCCATGGGCGAAGTTCACGATGTTGAGCATGCCGAAGATCACGGCCAGGCCCAGGGACAGCAAGGCGTAGAAACACCCGTTGACCAGGCCCAGCATGAGCTGGCCCATGAAGGCCTGGATCGGTACGCCGAAGATGCTGTCCATACGCTGCGCGAAGGGTGGTCCGCTTCAGGGTTACTTCTTCACGGCCGTGCACTTGCCGGCGGCCACGGTTTGGAACGCTTCCTCGCCCTTCACAGTGCCTTTGAGGTTGTAGTAGTCCCACGTGGCCTTGGATTCGGCCGGCGTCTTGACCTGGAACAAGTACATGTCGTGCACCATGCGGCCATCCTCGCGCAGCTTGCCGCCCTTGGCGAACATGTCGTTGATGGGCGTCTCGCGCATCTTCTTCATGACCGCCGCCGTGTCGTCGGTGCCCGCGGCCTGCACGGCCTTGAGGTAGTGCATCGTGGACGAGTACACCGCGGCGTGGTTGGAGTTGGGCTTGCGGCCGTTCATGACCTTGCCGTACTTGTCGGCCCAGGCCCGCGTCTCGGGGTTCAGGTCCCAGTACCAGCCTTCGGTCAGGTACAGGCCTTGCGCGGTGTTCAGGCCGATGGCGTGGACGTCGGTCACCAGCATCAGCAGCGCCGCCAAGTTCTGCTTCTTGGTGATGCCGAACTCGGCCGCGGCCTTGATGCTGTTGACAGTGTCGCCACCGGCATTGGCCAGGCCCACCACCTTGGCGCCCGAGGTCTGGGCCTGCAGCAGGAAGGAGGAGAAGTCATTGGTGCTCAGCGGGTGGCGCACGGCGCCATTGACCTTGCCGCCGGCGGCCTTGACCACGTCGCCCGTGTCCTTCTCCAGGGAATGGCCGAAGGCGTAGTCGGCGGTCAGGAAGAACCAGCTGTTGCCGCCGTCCTTCACCACCGCCTTGCCGACCACGTTGGCCAGCGCGATGGTGTCCATCAGGTAATGGATGCCGGTGGCCGGGGCGCAATCCTCATTGGTCAGCCGCGAAGTAGCCGCGCCCGTGACGATGGTGATCTTGTTCTTCTCCTTGCCCAGGGCCTGCACAGCCAGCGCCACGGAGGAGTTCAGGTTTTCCACCGTCATGTCTACGCCGTCACGGTCAAACCACTGCTGGGTGACGTTCTTGGCGATGTCGGGTTTGTTCTGGTGGTCGGCGCTCACCACCTCGATGTTCTTGCCGAAGATCTTGCCGCCAAAGTCTTGCACGGCCAGGCGCGCCGCAGCCACGGCCCCGGGGCCGCCATAGTCGGCGTAGAGGCCCGACATGTCGCTGAGCACCCCGATCTTCACCACGTCTCCCGAGAGCTTGCCCTGCTGGGCAGCGGTGCTCAACGGCAGGCCGGCGATGGAGGCGGCCGCCGCGACGGCCAAGAGCTTGAATTTCATGTCGATCTCCTGTGGATTGGGACTTGTCTAAACACCGAGGAACTCGTGCAGCATGGCCGCCTTGCTCTGGATTTCGTGTTTGTGGACCGTGGCCACGATCTGGCCGTGCTCGATCACGTAGTGGCGGTCTGCCAGCGGGGCGGCAAAGCGGAAGTTTTGTTCGACCAGGATGATGGTCAAGCCCTTGTCCTTGAGCGCGCGGATCACGCGGCCCAGTGTCTGCACGATTACCGGGGCCAGCCCTTCGGTGATCTCGTCCAGCAGCAGCACCCGAGCGCCCGAGCGCAGGATCCGGGCCATGGCAAGCATCTGCTGCTCGCCGCCCGACAGGCGCGTGCCCTGGCTGTGGCGCCGCTCTTTGAGGTTGGGGAACATCTCGTAGATCTCGTCCACGCTCATTCCGCCTTCGCCCACTTTCGGGGGCAGAAGCAGGTTCTCCTCGCAGGACAGCGAGCTGAAGATGCCACGTTCTTCCGGGCAGTAGCCCAGCCCCAGGCGCGCGATGCGGTTGGTGGGCAGCGTCACGGTTTCCACGCCGCCCAGCTGGATGGAGCCGGTGCGCCGGCCCACCAGGCCAAGGATGGCCTTGATGGTCGTGGTGCGCCCAGCGCCGTTACGGCCCAGCAGCGTGACCAGTTCGCCCTGGCGCACCTCGAAATCGATGCCGTGCAGCACATGGGATTCGCCATACCAGGCATGCAGCCCGGCCACCTTCAGCAGTGCGTCGCTCACGGCTCAGGCCTCCACCGTGCCGACATAGGCTTCCAGCACACGCGGGTCTTTCGACACCTGCGCGTACGGCCCTTCGGCCAGCACTGAACCGCGGGCCAGTACGGTGATGGTGTCCGACAGGTCGGCCACCACGTTCATGTTGTGCTCCACCATCAGCACCGTGCGGTTGGCGGCCACCCGGCGGATCAGATCCACCACCCGGCTCACATCCTCGTGCCCCATGCCCTGCGTGGGTTCGTCGAGCAACATCAGTTCCGGGTCCAGCGCCAGGGTGGTGGCGATCTCCAGTGCGCGCTTTCGGCCGTAGGGCAACTCCACCGTCACGCTCTGGGCAAAGTCGGCCAGGTCCACCTGGCGCAGCAGGTCCATCGCCCGCTCGTTCAGGGCATTGAGCGAGGCTTCCGAGCGCCAGAAGTGAAAGCTCGTACCCAGGCTCCGCTGCAGGCCCACACGCACGTTTTCCAGCACCGAGAGGTGCGGAAACACCGCTGAGATCTGGAAAGAGCGCACCAGGCCGTCGCGCGCCACCTGTGCCGCCTGCAGCGTGGTGATGTCCCGACCCTTGTAGAAGATCTTGCCGCTCGTGACAGGCAAGAACTTGGTCAGCAGATTGAAGACCGTGGTCTTGCCCGCCCCGTTCGGCCCGATCAGCGCATGGATGGAGCCTCGCCGGACCTTAAGGTTGACATCGTCCACGGCGACGAAACCCTTGAACTCCCGGGTCAGGTGCTGCGTCTCGAGGATGAAGTCGTCCATGACCGGTGGCTGCAAGCCCTCGTGTTGAAGGGTACGTTTGGGAAGCGCGGCGAGTGTACGGGGGCGGTTTTCCCGAGGCTCTTGCTGGGAGATCGATGCCACGGCTCGCATGGTCTGAGCCACCGCTGAAACACCGGCGAAGGGACATGCCGCTGCGCCCCGGCGCCAAGCCTGCGCATTGCGCACAATCGGAGCGTGCCTAGTACGTCCCTGACCCCACCTGCCGCGGCGCCAGCGCCGCGCGCCTTGACCGGCTACAAGCCCTTCTGGGCGAAGCGCTTTGGCACCGCTCCCTTCATGCCCATGAGCCGCGCCGAGATGGAGCAGCTGGGGTGGGACAGCTGCGACATCATCATCGTCACCGGTGACGCGTACGTGGACCACCCCAGCTTCGGCATGGCGGTCATCGGCCGCACGTTGGAGGCGCAGGGCTTTCGCGTGGGCATCATCGCCCAGCCCGACTGGCACAGCGCCGAGCCGTTCAAGGCCCTGGGCAAGCCCAACCTGTTCTTCGGCGTGGCCGCCGGGAACATGGACTCGCTGATCAACCACTACACGGCCGACCGCAAGATCCGCAGCGACGACGCTTACACGCCCGGCGGCGTGGCCGGCAAGCGGCCCGACCGCGCGACGCTGGTCTACACCCAGCGCTGCCAGGAAGCCTTCAAGGACGTGCCCGTCATCATCGGGGGCATCGAGGCCAGCCTGCGCCGCATTGCGCACTACGACTACTGGCAAGACAAGGTGCGTCGCTCCGTCCTGGTGGACAGCAAGGCCGACCTGCTGCTGTACGGCAACGCCGAGCGCGCCATCATCGAGATCGCCCACCGCCTGGCACGGCGCGAGGCCATCGCCTCCATCACCGATGTGCGCGGCACCGCCTTCATCCGCAAGCCCGACGATGCCGCCTTGCACGGCTGGTTTGAGGTCGACTCGACCGAAGTCGACCGCCCCGGCAAGGTGGACGCGCTGCTGAACCCCTACCTGGGCATGGAGGAGAACGCCCAGGCGCAGGGCGAGACCTGCGAGGCCGCCGCCGCCCCCGCGAGTACCAGCTCCGGAATGACTTCCCTAACGAACCCCGAGCGCACGGCCCAGCGGGCGGGGTCGACGAGGAGTCTCCCCGACGAGGAGGCCCCGCCCGCTGGGGCGGGCGCCGCATCCGGAGCGAGCAACATCGCGAGCAACCAAGCAGCGTCTGCTGGCTCGTGTGCCGCACCCGGAGCGAAAGAACAACCCATCCGCCTGATCCGCCGCCCCTTGGTCAAGCAGGACGCCCGCGCCCTGGTCACCCCGCGCGACAGGACGGTGATCCGCCTGCCGGCTTATGAGCAGGTGAAGAGCGACGCCGTGCTCTACGCCCACGCCAGCCGCGTGCTGCACCTGGAGACCAACCCCGGCAACGCCCGCGCGCTGGTGCAGCGCCATGGCGAAGGGGCCACAGCGCGTGACGTGTGGATCAACCCACCGCCCATCCCGCTGACCACGGCCGAGATGGACCATGTGTTCGACCTGCCGTATGCGCGCAGCCCGCATCCGGCGTATGCAGACGAGACCGGCGGCCATGACGGGCCCACCAAGATCCCTGCGTGGGAGATGATCCGCTTCTCGATCAACATCATGCGCGGCTGCTTCGGCGGCTGCACCTTCTGCTCCATCACCGAGCACGAAGGCCGCATCATCCAGAGCCGCAGCGAAGACTCGATCATCCGGGAGATCGAGGACATCCGCGACAAGGTGGCGGGTTTCACGGGCGTGGTGAGCGACCTGGGCGGCCCCACCGCCAACATGTGGCGCATTGGCTGCAAGAGCCCCGAGATCGAGGCGGCCTGCCGCAAGCCGAGCTGCGTCTACCCCGGCATCTGCCCCAACCTCAACACCGACCACGGCCCGCTGATCAAGCTGTACCGTCGGGCCAGGGCGCTCAAGGGCGTGAAGAAGATTCTCATCGGCTCGGGCCTGCGCTACGACCTGGCGGTGAAGTCGCCCGAGTACGTGCAGGAACTCGTCACCCACCACGTGGGCGGGTATCTGAAGATCGCGCCGGAGCACACCGAGGGCGGGCCGCTGTCCAAGATGATGAAGCCGGGCATCGGCACCTACGACCGCTTCAAGCAGCTGTTCGAGAAGTACTCGGCTGAGGCCGGCAAGAAGCAGTACCTGATCCCGTACTTCATCGCGGCACACCCGGGCACCAGCGACGAGGACATGATGAACCTGGCGCTCTGGCTCAAGCGCCACGGGTTCAAGGCCGACCAGGTGCAGACCTTCTACCCCAGCCCCATGGCCACGGCCACGGCCATGTACCACTCCAACCTGAACCCGCTGAAGGGCATCAGCCGGGATGCTTCACGGGCCGAGAAGGTGGATATCGTCCGAGGCGAGAAGCGCCGCCGCCTGCACAAAGCCTTCCTGCGCTATCACGACCCGAACAACTGGCCGATGCTGCGCGAGGCCCTCAAGACCATGGGCCGGGCTGACCTGATAGGCAACGGCAAGCACCAGCTGATCCCCACCTTCCAGCCTTCCACCGACGGCACGTACGTGAGCGCCCGGCGCAAGAACTCCACCCCGGCGGGGGCCAAGGTGTCCACGGTCACCAAGGGCCGGTTGCTGACCCAGCACACAGGCCTGCCGCCGCGGGAGACGGGCGGGGCTGTGGCTACCGACAAAGCGCCCAGGCGCCCTGTAGCTGGGCGCCCCGGAGCCAAGGGCCGTTCGCGCGCCTGAGCCGCTGACCCAGCGGCGAATCGTGTGGAGGCCAGGCCGCCACCGCGCTACCGATCCTGCGGCGGGTTCTCGTAGACGCAGTGGTCCAGGCCCTGGCGCTT
>CAISJH010000182.1 GCA_903885585.1 uncultured beta proteobacterium | reverse complement strand
GCCGTCCACGCCGTCGCGCAGGTAGCTGCGCACCACGGAGTCGCGGCCCGCGTAGAGGTGCTCGCGCACCTCGGGGTGCTCCAGATTCAACTCGGGCAGGTTCTCGGCGCGCCACCAGGCGCGGGCGCCGCCGGGGAACTGATCGCCAAAGACGAACCAGTCACGCCAGGGGCTGGCCGCGTCAGCCTCGGCCGCACGGAAGGCCGGTGAGTTGCGCCCCATGTGGTTGAACACGCCGTCCAGCACCAGCTTCAGGCCGCGTGCGTGCAGGTCCTCGGCCAGGCGCTTCACGTCCTGGCGCGTGCCGTACTCGGGCGAGATGTCCAGGTAGTCAAGCGCGTCGTACTTGTGGTTGGTGTAGGCCAGGCAGATGGGGTTGAGGTAGAGCACGTCGGCGCCCAGCCCGACCACGTAGTCCAGTCGTGCTGCGGTACTGGCCAGGTCGCCGCCCCAGAAGTCGATCTCGTGGCTCCAGAGCTTGTGGTCCTTGAGGTACTTGCCCTTGGCGGGCACTTCGTCCCAGGTGCGCAGGCGCTTGGGCTCGGGGTAGAGGTGCTGCTTGGCGGCCAGGTCTGCGCTGGGCGCAAAGCGATCCACCAGCACCTGGTAGACCACAGCGCCATTGCGCCAGTCGGCCTCGCGGGCCTCGTAGGTGCCGGCCACGGCACGGTCGAATCGGTTGGCGTAGTTCATGGTGAGGGACAAGGCAAGAGGGGCCGACATGCGCCGGCCGGTTGTTCAGCGCACGCGCTTGTAGACCGAGTAGCCGTCTTGCGTGCCGGTGTCGGGCGCCAGCACCCGCACGCTGTAGGGCGGTAGGGTCAGGTGGACGAAGCCGGCACTTGCGCTCACCGGCTCAGTCTTGAAGGCAGGCGGCAGCAGGTCGCGCAGGTTGGAGGCGTCCATCATGTCGCCATGGCGCCACTGCACGTGCTCGGTGACGGTGCGGTCCGTCGGGTTGGCAACCACCAGCACGGTGTCAGCGGCGCGGTCGGTGTAACGCTCGAAGGCCAGCAGGTGCTGGGCGGTGGCGGTGCGGAAGTCGCCCACCCGCAAGGCACGATGGGCCTTGCGCAGGCCGATCAGCTGGCGCGTCCACGCCAGGTCAGGGTGCCCGGCGGCCACGCGGTCCCAGTCCATGGGGCCGCGCTGCGCCGGATCCCAGCCGCCGGTCATGCCCACTTCAGCCCCGTAGTACAGGTTGGGCGCACCGGGCAGGGTGAACTGCAGCACCTGCGCAAGACGGCGCTTGGCCGGGTGCGGGATTTCGGTGGCCACGCGCTGCACGTCGTGGTTGTCCAGCAGCACCCAGCTCTTGAGCAGCGGCGCGATGCCCACGTCAGCCACCATGCGCTCCAGCATCGCCGCGGCCGTGGCAGGCGCGAGCTTGCCGTCCAGCAGCAGGAGCAACAGCGTGCGCAGGTGGAAGTTCATCACCCCGTCCATGGCCGGCATCCAGCCTGCGGGGTAGTTGACGATCTCACCGACCACCAGCGAGCCGGGCTTCTCGGCGTGCGCGGCGGCGGTCAGCTGCGCCAGGAATTCGTGCCCCAGCTCGTAGGCCGTGTCCAGGCGCCAGCCGTCGGCGCCGTCGCGCAGGTAGCTGCGCACCACCGAGTCGGGCGCAGCCCACAAGTGCTGGCGCACGGGCGGGTGCTCCAGGTTCAGCTCGGGCAGGTTGTGCACACCCTTCCAGGTGCGCGCGCCGCCGGGGATGCGCGCATCGAACACGAACCAGTTGCGCCACGGGCTGGCCGGGTCGGCTTCCGCCTGCCGAAAGCGCGGCGCGTTGCTCCCCATGTGGTTGAACACGCCGTCCAGCACCAGCTTCATGCCGCGCTGCCGCAGATCGGCCGCCAGGGCCTTCACGTCGTCGCGGGAGCCGTACTCGGGCGAGACGGCCTGGAAGTCCAGCGAGTCGTACTTGTGGTTGGTGAAGCCCAGGTGGATGGGGTTGAGGTAGAGCACCTCCGCGCCCAGGCCCTGCACATGGTCCAGCCGGCTGCGCAGGCTCTTCAGGTCGCCGCCCCAGAAGTCCACCTCGTGGCTCCAGACCTTGGCGCTCTCGATGAAGGTGCCGGCCTGCGGCTGCTCGTTCCAGGCGCGTAGGCGGCGCGGCGGGGCATACAGACCCTGCGCCTTCTTGACGTCCAACTCGGCCGAGGGCGCGAAGCGGTCCACCAGCACCTGGTAGACGATGGCGCCGTTGCGCCAGTCACGCTCGCGCTGGGTGTAGGGGTCGGACGGGCTTGCAGAGGGGCTCGCAGATGGGCTCGAAACCTGCGCCGCGGCGCTTGCCCCCATGGCAAGACCTGCACAGGCCGCGAGCAAGGCGCAACCGAGGCGCCAGACCGCGCCGGCACCACGGGGACGCAGCTGTTGCTGTTGCTGTTGCTGTTGCTGTTGCTGCCGCGCCGGGTGGGCCATCTGTTTCGTTCGCGTCACCGGCGCCACGGGTATCGCGTCCTCCCTCATCCCTTCACGCCCCCCGAGGTGAGCCCGGAGACGATCCACTTCTGTGCGGCCAGGAACACCAGGGTGATGGGCAGGCCCGACAGCACGGCCGCAGCGGCGAAATCGCCCCAGAGGTACTTCTGCTCGTAGAGGTAGAACTTGCTGCCCACGGCCAGCGTGAGGTTGGGTTCCTCGCGCAGCAGGATGGAGGCGATGGGGTACTCGATGATGGTGCCGATGAAGGCCAGCACGAACACCACCATCAGGATGGGCACGGCCATGGGCAGCAGCACGCGGCGGAATGCCTGCCAGTGCGTGGCGCCGTCCACCTTGGCGCACTCCTCGATCTCGGCCGGGATGGTTTCGAAGTAGCCCTTGATGGTCCAGATGTGCATGGCCACGCCGCCGAGGTAGGCCACGACGACGGCGCCGTGGGTCTCGATGCCCAGCCACGGCACCACCTGGCCCAGGCCGTCGAAGATGGCGTACACCGCCACCAGGGCCACGGCCACGGGGAACATCTGCAGCACCAGCATGCTGTTGAGCACGAGGCCCTTGTGGGCAAATCGCATCCGTGCGAAGGCATACGCTGCGGTGGTGGAGATGACCACGATCAGCGCCGCCGAGACGGTGGCGATCTTGATGGAGTTCCACAGCCACAGCAGCACGGGGAAGGGCGGCTCCACGCGGTTGCCCTGGGCATCGGTGTAGGCGATGCCGAGCGCGAGCTTCCAATGCTCCAGGCTGATCTCGGTGGGGATGAGCGAGCCGGTGGCGAAGTTACCCGGGCGCAGCGAGATCGAGATGACGGCCAGCAGGGGGAACAAGGTCAGCGCAAGCAGCACCCACAGGGCGAGATGGGCAACGCGCAGGCGCCAGCGTTGGGTGTGGCCGGTGACGAGGGGCATTTCAGTACTTCGGTACGTTGTGTTCTGTTGCGATTCGGACTGCCTGTTCCGGGCCGCTGGCGCGTGCTCTGGTGGTGCCGCTCGCGACAGCGGGAGGCCGCCAGGGGCTCATGCGGGAGCGGTCGGCCTGAAGGCCGACTCCGCTGCGATGCTCGTGGCCAGGTCGCGCCGCCGAACTCGCTTCGCGCGCCAAGCGCGCTCCGCTCAGACAGCGGCGGCGAGTTTGTTCTGGATGCGCGCTGCGCGCGCCGACCCGGCCACTGCGCTTCTCGCCGCCCCCGAAATCGCCCCCAACGACCCCCCGCTGACGCGAGGACCTTGGCGGCCATGAGGTGCGAGTCGCAGGACAGGCAACATCCTTTCTGTGCAACCTGGGCATCCCCAGATACCAACCAACGCCAGGGAAGAGAGGCTTCGCGGTGGCCAGGTCCAGGCCGGTATCTCCGGATACGGGGATCGCCGACCTAACGGTCTGCATCTTCGAGATTCGGTAACCCGGCAGGCTTGGCGGGCAGGGGTGGGTTGTGGCGCGCCTGAGGGGTGCCGAGGAGCGGAGGGGTTCGGGCCCGCGCGCGCAGCGCGCTTCGTGAACATGCTCGCCGCCGCTGTCTGAGCGCAGCGCCCACAGGGCGCGAAGCGAGTTCGGCGGCGGGGCCTGAAGCCCGAGCACCGCAGGGGAGCCGGGCCTGTGGCCCGGCCGCCCCGCCGAAGCGCCACGGCCCGCCCCTGTCCGCCGAGCCTGCCGCGCGAGGTGCAGGCAACCCACCGTAACAAGACCACGACAGCCAACAAAGGAAAACAGATCAAACATCACCGCCGATCCTCCCCCCGCCCCATCACCTTCAACTGCGCCAGCGACATCAGCGCCACCATCGCGAAGATCAAGGTGGAGATCGCCGCGGCCAACCCGAAGTTCTGGCCCGAGTCGGTGAAGGCGATGCGGTAGGTGTAGGACACCAGGATGTCCGTCGTGCCCGCCGGCAGCTTGGTGTTCAGGAAGTCCGGCCGCCCATCGGTGAGCAGCGAGATCAGCACGAAGTTGTTGAAGTTGAAAGCGAAGGCCGAGATCAGCAGCGGCGTCAGGGGTTTCAGGATCAGCGGCGCCGTGATGCGGCGGAAGTTCTGCCACGGCGTGGCGCCGGCAATGGCCGAGGCCTCGTACAGGTCGGCCGGGATGGCCTTGATGAGACCCGTGCACAGCACCATGATGTAGGGGTAGCCCAGCCAGGTGTTGACCGTCAGGATCATCACCTTGGCCAGCAAGGGGTCGGCAAACCAGGCAGGACGTACCCCGAACAGTGCGTCCAGGATGGCGTTGATCTCACCGAAGTTCTGGTTGAACAGGCCCTTGAACACCAGGATGGAGATGAAGCCCGGCACGGCGTACGGCAGAAACAGCAGCGTGCGGTACAGCGTGCGGTACTTCAACGCCTCCCAGTTCAGCACCACCGCCAGCGACAGGCCGATGGCCGTGGCGAAGAGCACGGTCAGGGCCGAGAACATCACCGTCCAGATTAAGATGGAGACGAAGGGCCCACGGAAGTCGGCGTCACCCAGCATGCGGGTGTAGTTGCTCAGGCCGATGCCCACCTTGAAACCGGGCAGCATGCGCTCGCCTTGCGCCGTCTCGAAGTAGCCCGTCTCGCGGTTGGGCTGG
>CAISJH010000181.1 GCA_903885585.1 uncultured beta proteobacterium | reverse complement strand
CTCCGCGTGGCCGGCAGCTTCAAGCTCTTTCGAGCTCCAAGCGCTACCGCAACTTGGCGTCCCCTAGGGGATTCGAACCCCTGTTACAACCGTGAAAGGGTCGTGTCCTAGGCCTCTAGACGAAGGGGACTGAAACCTTCATCACCACTGAACGTCACCTGCAGAACCCGCCCTCTTGCAATGCAAGAGCTTGGGTGGTGGAGGTAAGCGGGATCGAACCGCTGACCTCTTGCATGCCATGCAAGCGCTCTCCCAGCTGAGCTATACCCCCGTGGTCTTGTGGACCTTGTGGCAAGCGCCGTTCAGTCGAGCCTTGCATTATAGGCAGGTTTTTCACACGTGCTGCAAGCGGCGCAAAACTTTCTCACGCGGGAAGAGCGCGAGCACCGCATCCACCGACGGTGTCTGCGCACGGCCACACACCAGCACACGCACGGCCGGGGCGAGTTGCGGCATCTTCAGCGCGTGGGCGGCCAGCGTTTCCTTCAGGGCCTGGGCGATGCTGGGCTTGCTCCAGTCCACTTCCGCCAGGCGGTCACGCAGGGCGCGCAGGGCGGGCTTGACGGGCTCGGTGACGTGGGTGGCCAAGTCCTCAACGCTCGGCTGCACGTCCACGAACATCATCTCCACCCAGTCGGCCAACTCCGCCACGGTGGCGCAGCGGTCTTTGTAGAGGGCGCTGGCGGCTTGCAGGTCGACGCCCTGCACGTCGGCGATGCCGCGGGTGGCGAGCTGCTGGCGCAGCAGGGCGGCCAGGCGCGCATCGTCAGCCTGCTTCATGTACTGGCCGTTGACCCAGGCGAGCTTGGCCGGGTCCCACTGGGCGGGGCTCTTGGCGAGGTGCGAGCCGTCGAACCACTGCACCATCTGCTCGCGGCTGAAGAGCTCTTCGTCGCCGTGGCTCCAGCCCAGGCGCGCCAGGTAGTTGAGCATGGCCTCGGGCAGGTAGCCGGCCTCGTCATACGCGGTGACGCTGACGGCGCCACGCCGCTTGGAGAGCTTCAGGCCGTCGTCGCCCAGGATGATGGGGCAGTGGCCGAACTGCGGCAGCGCCCTGCCCTCGGCGCCCGCACCCGCATGCTGGGGGAGGCTCATGACGGCGTGGAAGATGTTGATCTGCCAGGGCGTGTTGTTGACGTGCTCATCACCACGAAAGACATGAGTGATGCGCATGTCCCAGTCGTCCACCACCACGGCAAAGTTGTAGGTGGGCACGCCCAGCGTACGCGCCGCTTCAGGCAGATCGGCCGCGGTGTCCTCGGGCGGGTGGCGCAGGATGATGAGGTCGTCGATCTCGCGGTTGGCAATGGTGATCGGGCCCTTGACCAGATCGTTCCAGGTGACCTCACCGTCTTGCGGGTTCTTGAAGCGCACCACGGGCTTCACACCGGCGGGCAAGGGAGGCAGCACCTTGCCGGGCTCGGGCCGCCAGCGGCCGTCGTAGTGCGTCTTCTCGCCGCGCGCACGTTGGGCTTCGCGCATGGTGTCCAGCTCTTCGGGCGTGCAGTAGCAGCGGTACGCCAGGCCGGCGGCGATCAGTTGCTCGGCCACCTCGTGGTAGCGGGCCAGGCGCTGCATCTGGTAGATGGGGCCTTCGTCAACGTCCAGGCCCAGCCACTTCATGGAGGCGATGATCTGGTCCACCGAGTCTTGCGTGGAGCGTGCCACGTCGGTGTCTTCAATGCGCAGCACGAACTGCCCGCCGTGGTGGCGCGCGTAGGCCCACGAGTACAGCGCGGTGCGGGCCGTGCCCAGATGCAGGAAGCCGGTGGGCGACGGGGCGATTCGGGTGCGGACGGGACCGCGGGCGGAGGGTGGGGTCGGAACGGTGTTCATCTGGTGAATTCAGCCAATGGCTTGCAGGGCTTCGACAAGCTCTGCCCGAGTGGATTTACAGGTGCGCTTGAGTGGTCTCGCCACCCCGCCCCGGCTCAGCCTGTCAAAGGGCTTTCCCCGAATGCAGCCCACAACGCCGTCACACCAGCGCATCGAGCCCGCGGGCCAGATCGGCCTTCAGGTCGGCCACGTCTTCCAGGCCCACGCCCAGGCGGATCATGGCCTGGGTGATACCGGCGGCCTGACGCTGCGGCTCGGTGAGCCGGCCGTGGGTGGTGCTGGCGGGGTGGGTGATGATGCTGCGGACGTCACCGAAGTTGGCGGCGATGCTGCACAGGCGCGTGGCGTCGATGACGCTGAAGGCCTGCTCACGCCCGCCCTTGACGTCAAACGACAGCACGGCGCCGCCGTGGCCGCTTTGCTGGCGCATGGCCAGTTCATGCTGCGGGTGCGAGGCCAGGCCGGGGTGGTACACGCGCGCCACGCCAGGGTGCCCTTCCAGCCACTGCGCCAACTCCAACGTGCGCGCGCTTTGCGCCAGCACGCGCACCGACAGCGTTTCCATGCCTTTGGCCACCACCCAGGCGTTGAAGGGCGACAGGCTGATGCCGGCGCTGCGCATGACGGGGAAGAACTTGCCGCGGATGAGCGAGGCCGGGCCGCACAGTGCGCCGGCGTTCACGCGGCCCTGCCCGTCCAGGAACTTGGTGCCCGAGTGCATGATGATGTCGGCGCCGAACTTGACCGGCCGTTGCAGCGCGGGCGAGCACATGCAGTTGTCCACCGCCAGCAGGGCGCCGGCCTCATGCGCGATGTCGGCCAGGGCCTGGATGTCGCACACCTCGGTCAGCGGGTTGGTGGGCGTCTCGGCAAACAGCAGTTTGGTGGTGGGGCGCACGGCGGCCTTCCACTCGGCCACGTCGGTCTGGCTGACGAAGCTGGTCTCCACGCCGAACTTGCCGAACTCGCCCTGCAGCAGCTTGATGGTGGAGCCGAAGACGCTGCGCGAGCAGATGACATGGTCGCCCGCCTTGAGCAGGCCCATGATCATCAGCAGGATGGCGCCCATGCCGCTGGCGGTGCCAATGCAGTCTTCCGTGCCCTCCAGCGCGGCCAGGCGGCGCTCCATGATGGTGACGCTGGGATTGGAAAAGCGGCTGTAGACGAAGGCTTCTTCCTCGTCCGCAAAGCGGCGCGCGGCCGTCTCGGCGTTGGGGTGGACGAAGCAGCTGGTCAGATACAGGGCCTCGGAGTTCTCGCCATAGGGCGAGGCGGGCAGGCCCTCGCGCACGGCCAGGGTGTCCAGGCCCACGCCCTCGGGCAGGTCAAGGCGCGGCAGGGTCTTCTTGTCGGTCATGGTGTGTTCTCTGCGGCTTCCTGCAGCGCCAGTCGGCTGCGGGCGGGGCCGTCCTCTTCGTCGGGCTGGGCACGGCGCTGGGCCTCCAGCGTGGCGAAGTCTTCCAAAGTGACGTCGCCCGTGATGTAGCGGCCATCAAAGCAGCTGGCCTCAAAACCGGCCAGCCCCGGGTTCAGCGCCCGGATCACACGCTTCATCGCGTCCACGTCCTGGTAGATCAAGGCGTCGGCCCCGATGAAGGCGCGAATCTCCTCCAGGCTGCGGCCGTGGGCCACGAGCTCTTCGGGCGTCGGCATGTCGATGCCATAGACGTTGGGGTGGCGCACCGGCGGCGCGGCCGAGGCCATGTAGACCTTGCGGGCGCCGGCCTCGCGCGCCATCTGCACGATCTCCTTGCTGGTGGTGCCGCGCACGATGGAGTCGTCCACCAGCAGCACATTGCGGCCCTTGAACTCCATGCCAATGGCGTTGAGCTTCTGGCGCACGCTCTTCTTGCGCACCGCCTGACCCGGCATGATGAAAGTGCGGCCCACGTAGCGGTTCTTGACGAAGCCCTCGCGGTAGGGCTTGCCGATCATGTAGGCGAGCTGCATGGCGCTCGGCCGGCTGCTCTCGGGGATGGGAATGACCACGTCGATGTCGCTGGGCGGCATGGTGGAGATCAGGCGCTGCGCCAGCGTCTCGCCCAGGTTCAGACGGGCCTGGTAGACGGAGACACCGTCGAGCACGGAGTCGGGCCGGGCCAGGTAGACGTACTCGAAGATGCAGGGGTTGAGCGAGGGGCGCTCGGCGCACTGCCGGGTGTGGACGGTGCCGTCCATCTCGATGAACAAAGCCTCGCCCGGAGCGACGTCGCGCGTGAGGCGATGGCCTGTGCCTTCCAGCGCCACGGACTCACTCGCCACCATGACCTCGCGGCCCCCGGGCGTGTCGGTCTGGCCGAAGCACAGCGGGCGGATGCCGAAGGGGTCACGGAAGGCGAGCAGCCCATGCCCGGCAATCAGCGCCACCACGGCGTAGGAGCCCTTGATGCGGCGGTGTACGGCCGCCACGGCCTTGAACACGGCGTCCGGGGTGAGCGGCAGGTCGCGCGCCACCTGCTCCAGCTCGTGCGCCAGCACGTTGATCAGCACCTCGGTGTCGCTGCCGGTGTTGATGTGGCGGCGGTCCACGGCGAAGAGCTCGTCCTTCAGCGCGTGGGCGTTGGTGAGGTTGCCGTTGTGCACCAGCACGATGCCGAACGGCGCGTTCACGTAGAAGGGCTGCGCCTCTTCCTCGGAATAGGCATTGCCCGCCGTGGGGTAACGCACCTGCCCGAGGCCGATATGCCCAGGCAGCGCACGCATATTGCGGGTACGAAAGACATCGCGCACCATGCCACGGGCCTTGTGCATGAAGCACTTGGTGCCCTGCATGGTGACGATGCCTGCCGCGTCCTGCCCGCGGTGCTGCAGGAGCAGCAGCGCGTCATAGATCAACTGGTTAGCGGGCGCCTGGGAGATGACGCCGACGATGCCGCACATGGTTTGCCTTGGGGTTGGAGGAAGGGCGGGCGGGAGCGCAGAGCAGGTGGGCGAATGAAAAGCCGGTTCAGACCGGCAGCCAGCGGGCCACGGCCTCGGGCAGCAGGGGCTTGACGCCCTTGACGGCACCCACCAGCACCGGCGCTGCCGTGGAGGCCTGCCATGCCTGGGATTGTGCCGCGGGCGTGAGCGTGACCACGGTGGCCACCAGCAGCAACAGAACGAAGCCGCGCAGCGCGCCAAAGGCCGCACCGAGCAAGCGATCGATGAAGGACAGGGGTGTGGCCTTGATGAGCAGCCGCACCAGGCGCGCGAGCAGCCCCCAAGCCACCAGCACCCCGATGAAGCAAGCGAGCAGCGCTGCGGAGTGGTTCAAGGCCGAGCCAGGCACGCCTACGGGGATGTAGGGCGCAGCTTGCGGCGCCAGCCAGGCCGCGGAGAAGTAGGCCACCACCCAGCCGGCCAGCCCCATCAACTCATACACCAGCCCGCGCACCAGACCCAGCAGCACAGAGACAAGCAACGCGGCCAGCAGAGCCGCATCCACCCAGGGCAGCGGGCCGATCACAGGGTGAGGACGGCGCCCGGCAACCCCGCGCCCTTGAGTTTGCCGAGCACCTGGGCCGCCTCCTCCTTGGTGGCAAAGGGGCCAAGCCGCACACGCACACGCTTGCCCGCCTCGGTGTTGACCTCCTGCGTGTAGGTCTTCAAGCCCAGCTTCTCCACCTTTTGGCGCGTCTGGCGCACGGTGGCGTCGTCAGCAAAGGCACCCACCTGGACGACAAACCGTCCCGCAGCCGGGTCTGGGGCGGGTGCGGGCGCAGCCAAGGCAGGCACCGAAGCCTTGGCCTGGGGAGCGGGGGCGGCCGCTTTGGCAACTGCTGCAGCGGGGGCCGAGGCCTTGGCTTGCGGCGCGGGGGCTGCTGACTTGGCTGCTGTCGCGGCAGGGGCGGAAGCCTTGACCTGCGGCGCGGCAGCGACAGCCGGTGCCGATGCCTTCACGTCTGGTCCAGGCGTTGGCGCAGGCGCTGGCGCGGCCGTTACCAGCGGGGAAGAAGCAGCGGTAGCGGGCGCGCGAGCAGGCTCGGGCTCGGCCGTCTCGGTGATCATGGCTGGCGCAGGCCGTACCGGCGTCACGGGTGTCGTGGCCGGGGCCCCTTTGCCGGCTGGCCCGGTCGGCGCCACAGAGATGGGCAGGTCCATGGGCAGCGGCCGGGGCTTGGTCTCGAAGATCAACGGAAACAGCAGCACGCCCAGCAGCAGCAGCACGGCGGCGCCAATGAGGCGGCGGCGCGCCTGGGTACGCGCCTGCACGACGGCGGCGCTCTCATGGGGAAGGTTCGATGCGCTCCCCGAGCCACCTGCGCCCGGGGTAGCGCTGCGCTTGGCGGGCTTGAGCGAGGCTGCCGCCTCAGGGCCGGCCGCGTCTTCGGACTTTTTGCGCTTGAAGAAGGACGACAGGGCCATGGTCAGCCGGGATCGGCGAGGTGAGGGGCCGCCCGCCGTGGCAAGCCCGCCTTGAGCACCAAGCCCACCGTGTGGAAGGATCCGAAGACGACGATTCTATCGGCCGGGTCTGCCTGGGCCAGGGCGGCCTCCAGGGCCGCAGAAGGCGTGTCGTGGCCGTGGGCCTCCGGTGGCGGCACCCCGGGTGCGGCGGCCCTCTGGGCGGCCTGGGGCAGAGCCTGCCAGGCGGCCAACAACTCCTGCGGTGTGGCCGCGCGGGCGGTGTCCAGCCCGCAGAAATGCCAGGCATCCACCAGCGGGTTCATACGGGCCAGGATGGCCGGGATGTCCTTGTCGCGCATGGCACCCATCACGGCGTGGGTTCGCGGGTGGAAACCCATATGGTCCAGGTTGACGGCCAGCGTGGCCACCGACTGCGCGTTGTGCGCCACGTCCAGCACCAGCGTGGGCTGGCCGGGCACGATCTGGAAGCGCCCGGGCAGCTCCACCAGCGCCAGCCCGGTACGCACGGCCTGTGCGGTGATGGGCAGGCGGCTGCGCAAGGACTCGAAGGCGGCCAGCACACCCGAGGCGTTGACGAGTTGGTTGGCGCCCCGCAGCGCCGGGTAGGCCAGCGCGTTGTAGCGCCGCCCGCGGCCGGACCAGCCCCACTGCTGACGGTCGCCTGCGTGGTTGAAGTCGCGCCCCACCAGCCAAAGGTCGGCGCCGAGGGCCTCGCCGAACTCGATGACGCTGCGCGGGGGCACGGGGTCGCTCACCACGGCCGGCCGGCCCGCCCGCATGACGTGGGCCTTTTCCCAGCCGATGGCCTCGCGGTCCGGGCCCAGCAGCTCCATGTGGTCCAGATCGATGCTGGTGATGACGCTGCAGTCGGGGTCGATGAGATTGACCGGGTCAAGCCGCCCGCCCAGGCCGACCTCCAGGATCACCACATCAAGCGCCTGCTGCGACAGCGCTCGCAGGATGACCAGCGTGGTGAAGGCGAACCAGCTGATGGGGGGGCTGCCCTGCTCCACGCGGGCGGCTTCCACGGCCTCGAAGTGGGGCAGCAACTCCGCCGCGTCGATGGGCACGCCATTGACGCGGCAGCGCTCCTCGAAATGCACCAGATGCGGCTTGGTGTACAGCCCCACCCGGTAGCCCGCCTGCAGGGCGATGGACTCCAGCATGGCGCAGGTAGACCCCTTGCCATTCGTGCCGGCCACGGTTATGACGGGCACGTCAAAGTGGATGTCCAGGCGTTGCAGCAGCGCGCGCACCGCGTCGAGCGGCCGCTCCACCGTGCGGGGGTGCAGCCGCTCGCAGTGGGCGAGCCAATCCTGAAGGGTGTGGGCTGAAGTCAAGGCGAGGGCGAAGCCGAATGTGGGCCGAGCCCGGCCCGTGACCTGCGGTACCTCAAGCGAGCGCGTCGGCGCTCTGCCCGGTCAGCATGGCGATCGAGCGGGCGACCGTGGAACGCATTTCCCGGCGGTCCAGGATCATGTCGATGGCGCCTTTGCCGAGCAGGAACTCGGCGCGCTGGAAGCCTTCGGGCAGCTTTTCGCGCACGGTGTTTTCGATGACGCGCGGGCCGGCAAAACCCACCAGCGCCTTGGGCTCGGCAATCACCACGTCGCCCATGAAGGCGAAGCTGGCCGAGACACCGCCCATGGTGGGGTCGGTCAGCACGCTGATGAAGGGCAGGCGGGCCTTGGCCAGGCGCGTGAGCGCGGCGTTGGTCTTCGCCATCTGCAGCAGGCTGAGCAGGCCCTCCTGCATGCGCGCGCCACCTGTGGCGGTGAAGCTGACGAAGGCCGTCTTCTGCTCCACGGCGGTTTCCACGCCGCGAACGAAGCGCTCACCCACCACCGAGCCCATGGAGCCACCCATGAAGTCGAACTCGAAGCAGGCGGCCACCAGCGGTACGCTCATCACCGTGCCGCCAAAGACCACCAGCGCGTCGGTTTCGCCGGTGGACTCCAGCGCGGCTTTCAGGCGCTCGGGGTACTTCTTGCTGTCCTTGAACTTCAGCGCGTCCACGGGCAGCACTTCCTGACCGATCTCGTAGCGGCCCTCGGCATCCAGAAAGGCGTCCAGCCGGGCCCGCGCCCCGATGCGGTGGTGGTGACCGCACTTGGGGCAGACGTTGACGTTCTTCTGCAGGTCGGTGTTGTAGAGCACCGTCTCGCAGGACGGGCACTTGACCCACAGCCCCTCCGGCACCGAGCGGCGCTCGGCCGG
>CAISJH010000180.1 GCA_903885585.1 uncultured beta proteobacterium | reverse complement strand
GGCGCGGCCCGGGCCTGGCTCTGGCAGGTGGCGCGTTATGCGTTGTTGGACTTCCTGGAAAAGCGCGGGCGCTTGGCTTCGCGCGAGACCTCACTGAGTGACGAGCAGTGGAGCGAGTTGGCCGACACCATGCCCGCGGCCTCGAGCGTGCAGGGAGCTCAAGGTGCCCAGGATGTGGACGATTGCGTAGCTGCTGGCTTAGAGGCTTTTGCGCGTGAGATGCCCGAGCGCGCGCACGCCCTGACCCTGCAGATGAACGGCCTGCCTGTGGCCGAGATTGCCGAGCGACTCGGGCGCAGCCCGGGCGCCGCCAAGGAGTTTCTGTCCCAATGCCGCAAGAAGATCCAGCCCTTCATTGCGCACTGCACGGCACTGCTGCGCCCCTGACGTGGCACCATCTGTAGATCCACTGTCTTCATCGCCCGCCATGCAGTCCGACCCGCGCCACCCCCTGCCTGCCCTGGGCCGAGGTGTCGGCGTGACGGCCGAAGAAGCGTCTGACGCGCCCTGGCAAGCCGCCCTGGCTGGCCGGCTCGACCCGCACGCCGACCCCGTCGTGAACGCCCAGGCGTTGGCCCTGCGGGCTGCGCTGCAGGGCCGTGAGGCGCTGTTGGAGGCGCGAGTACCTGCGGCGGACGAGGCCCTGCTGCAGCAACTGCAGTTCCGCCTGCGGCGTGAAGGCTTGACCGGGCGTAACCCCGCAGCCGCTTTCGCCACGCGGTGGCCGGTGTGGGGCTTGGCGGCCACCGTTGTGCTTGGCGTGGCGGTTTATATGGGGGCGGCGACCCAGCACACCCCGCCCGAGGCGGCGATCGACGTCTTGCGTGGAGGTGCTGCCAGCGCGCTGGAGTTGCGCGTGGCCGACCCACAGGCGCGCCTGGCGTCCCTGCAGGCTGCGCTGCAGGCGGCGGGCGCCGCGCCGCGCGTCAGCCCGCTGCCGGATGGGCGCATTCGGCTGGAGGTGGCGGCCACCCCGGCGGTGTTGGACGAACTCGAGCGCCAGCGCCTGGAACCCCTGGTGGTGGCGGGTCAGGTCACGCTGCTGCTGGTGCCCACGGCCCCCTGACCCGCCTGCGCTTGAACGTCTTTCGGTCTGGCGCTCACTTCCAATTCCCCATGAGGATGAAGGGGGCCCAGTAGAAGGGGTGGGCGTAGGGAGTTTGGCGCTGCAGGCTGAGTTGGGCTTGGCGCAGAGCCTCGATCTTGGTCAGGCCCTGGGTCTGGCGCAGGCGGTAGGTATCGGCCATGAGGAGGGCGGTGCTCTGGTCGGCCACGGCCCACAGGGTGGCCAGCACGGCCTTGGCGCCTTGCTGCTGGGCGAGCACGCCAAAGCCCTCGATCTCCTGACCACGCTCGTCGCGCCCGCCGCCCAGGCCGGTCTCGCAGGCGGAGAGCGTGAGGAGGTCGGTCTGGTCGAAGCGCAGATTCTTCTGGCGCATCTCGCCCAGCGTGAGCTGCTGCCCGTCGCCCAGGAGCAGGAAGGAGTTGGCCTCGGTGCCGGGGCTGAAGCGGAAGTGGCTGGCCAGGTGCATGACACCGAAGCCGCCGCGGCTGACCTCCACGAGCCGGCGCGCGGTGAACTGCTCGTCCAGGTGCACCTCGCCAGGCATGACGCCGGGCATGACACTAGGCATGGCGGTGGCGTTACCAGGCTGCTGGATGATGCGGCTCATCTCGGTCTTGACCCCGGGCAGGGCGTCAAAGCTGCCGATCTGGCGCGTCACGCCCAGGCCGGCGGCGCGCCAGCTGGGGGCCACGGCGTCGCGCAGCCGCTCACGCGCCACGCTCGTGTACAGCGGCATGTTCCAGCGCTGCACCAGATAACGCTGACCGTCGTGCAGCGCGGTAAAGGGCAGGTAGCGCAGCGCGCCGTCCAGCGACAGCATGACGGTGCGGGCACCGGCCTGCTCCAGGTCTTGCGCCACGGGGGCGATGAGCAGCCAGTAGAGCGCCTGGGCGGTGGGCAGCGGGTCGGAGCGCGGGTCGCGCAGCAGGCGGCGGAACTGGCCGATCTGGCGGCTCAACTCGGCCGCGGAGACCGGCACGCTGCGGGCGAGCTGCACGCCTGGGGTGGTGAGCAGGAAGTGGACGCGGTCGTCGGTGAGGTACAGCTGCAGCAGCACGGTGTCGCCGCCCAGGCCTTGGAGCAAGGCGCGCAGCGCCTGCAGGGCCTGGGTGCTG
>CAISJH010000179.1 GCA_903885585.1 uncultured beta proteobacterium | reverse complement strand
TCGCTGACCTGACCCCCTGATGAGCACCCCCATGACCCTGACCCGCGCCGATTGCGAAGCCCTGGACCGCCGCGACCCGCTCGCCACACTGCGAAGCCAGTTCGTCATCCCTCCGGGGCTGATCTACCTCGACGGCAACTCGCTGGGCGTGATGCCGGCCGCAGCCCCCGCACGGGTGGCGCAGGTGGTGCAGCAGGAGTGGGGTCAGGGGCTGATCCGCAGCTGGAATGCCGCCGGCTGGATGAACCTGTCGCAACGCGTGGGCGACAAGATCGCGCGGTTGGTGGGCGCCGCGCCGGGTGAGCTGGTGGTGGCCGACTCCACCTCGGTCAACCTGTTCAAGGTGCTGAGTGCGGCGCTGCACCTGGCGCGGGCGGAGAGCAGCGGCACCCACAGGGGTGCTCAGCGCCACGTCATCGTGAGCGAGCGCAGCAACTTCCCCACCGACCTCTACATCGCGCAGTCGCTGGCGCAGCAGCATGGCGGCACGCTGGAGCTGCTGGAGGGCGAAGATATCCCGGCGCGACTGGCCGGTGCCCGTGGCCAGGACGTGGCGCTGCTCACGCTCACCCACGTCAACTACCGCACCGGACGCATGCACGACATGGCCGCGCTCACGGCGCAGGCCCACGCGGCAGGTGCGCTCACCGTGTGGGACCTCGCCCACTCGGCCGGCGCCGTGCCGGTGGACCTGAACGGCACCGGGGCCGACTTTGCCGTGGGCTGCGGCTACAAGTACCTCAACGGCGGGCCGGGCGCGCCGGCCTTCGTCTGGGCGCACCCCCAGCATGTGAGCAGCGCCTGGCAGCCGCTAGCGGGCTGGATCGGCCACGCCGCGCCCTTCGAGTTCACGCCCGACTACCAGCCTGCGCCCGGCATCACGCGCTACCTGTGCGGCACGCCGCCTGTGCTCTCACTGGCCGCCCTGGAATGCGGCGTGGACACGGTGCTCGCCGCAGAGCCGCTGGGCGGCATGGTCGCGCTGCGCCACAAGTCGCTGGCGCTGACCCGACTGTTTGCCGAACTGGTGCAGACCCGTTGCGCCGGTCACGGCCTGCGCCTGGTATCCCCAACCGAGGATGCGCTGCGCGGCTCCCAGGTCTGCCTGGCGCGCGACGACGGCGCTTACGCCATCGTGCAGGCGCTGATCGAGCGTGGCGTGATCGGCGACTTCCGCGCGCCCAACGTGCTGCGCTTCGGCTTCACGCCGCTGTACATCGGCTATGCCGAGGTGTGGGAGGCCGTGGAGCAGTTGCGCCAGGTGCTGGACGGCGGCGTCTGGCGCGACGCGCGATTCCAGCAACGACAACAGGTGACTTGAGTGCCCATGACAGGCCCCTCTACACCCCCGCTGACCCGCGCGCCGGCTTGCCCGCTGGCGTGCACCGGCACCCTGCAAAGGCACTGAGATGAGCTGCCCCTTCGGATACGGTGACGATGAGCCTGAGGGTGTAAAGTCCCCCCGCACGCAAGGGGGCGATGACCCGCTCGAGGGCGCACAGACCGACTTCTCCGCCGAGATGAGCTACGGCGACTACCTGCACCTGGACCAGGTGCTCAACGCCCAGCATCCGCGCTCGCCCGACCACAACGAGATGCTGTTCATCGTGCAGCACCAGACCAGCGAGCTGTGGATGAAGCTGATGCTCCACGAGCTGCACGCCGCCATCCAGGCCGTCTCGCAGGACCGCCTGCCCGCGGCCTTCAAGATGCTGGCCCGGGTGAGCCGCATCATGGAGCAGCTGGTGCACGCCTGGGACGTGCTGGCCACCATGACGCCGCCCGAGTACAGCGCCATCCGCAGCTACCTGGCCAGCTCCAGCGGCTTCCAGAGCTGGCAGTACCGCTGCATCGAGTTCGCCCTGGGCAACAAGAAGGCGGCGATGCTGAAGCCGCACGCGCACCGGCCCGACCTGCTGGCCCGGGTGCAAGCCGCCTACGAGGCGCCCTCGCTCTACGACGAGAGCTTGCGCCTGCTGGCGCGCCGTGGGCTGCCCATGCCAGCCACCCACACGGCGCGCGACTGGCGCGAGCCCTATGCGTCAAGCGACGAGGTGGAGAGCGCCTGGCTGCAGGTCTACCGCCAGCCCGAGCAGCACTGGGATCTCTACCAGCTGGGCGAAGAGCTGACCGATCTGGAAGATGCCTTCCGGCTCTGGCGCTTCCGCCACCTCACCACGGTCGAACGCATCATTGGCTTCAAGCGCGGCACCGGCGGCACCAGCGGCGTGGGCTACCTGCGCAAGATGCTGGACGTGGTGTTGTTCCCCGAGATCTGGAAACTGCGCACCGACCTGTAGCATTCGGCCCTCAGAGCACAGACCTCCTACGACACGAACCGAACTGTCTTGACACCACAGGTACGGAACGCACCAGAGCGCGCAGCACTCGAGAACCGGCATAGGCCCGCATCCGACACAGGAGAAACATTACCCATGGACACCCGCACCTCCCCCTACCGCCTGCGCGTGGACCGTCTGCGCGACGAACTGCAGCGCCTTGACGTGCACGCCCTGCTGGTCCCCAGCGCCGACCCGCACCTGAGCGAATACCTGCCCGAACGCTGGCAGGCGCGGCAATGGCTCTCGGGCTTCACCGGCTCGATGGGCACGCTGGTGGTGACCGTGGACGAGGCCGCGGTGTTTGCCGACAGCCGCTACTGGGTGCAGGCCGAGGCCGAGCTGGCCGGCAGCGGCATCGAGCTGGTGAAGATTCCCAGCGGCAACTCCGCCATGCACCTGGACTGGCTGGCCTCGCATGTGCCGTCAGGCCGCACCGTGGCAGTGGATGGCCAGGTGCTGGGCCTGGCCGCTGCGCAGGCGCTGAAGACCACGCTGGACCGCGCCAGCGTGAGCCTGCGCACCGACCTCGACCCCGTGGACGCCATCTGGCCCGAGCGTCCTGGCCTGCCGCCCCAACCCGTCTACGAACACCTGGCCCCGCACGCCCCCCTGCCCCGCGCGGCCAAGCTGGCGCAGGTGCGCGATGCGATGGCACGCCACGGCGCCACGCAACACTTCGTTTCCACCGTGGACGACATCGCCTGGATCACCAACCTGCGCGGATCGGACGTCTCCTACAACCCGGTGTTCCTTGCACATCTGCTGATCGATGTGCAGCAGGCCACGCTCTTCGTGGCCGAAGGCAAGGTGGACGCCAGCCTGGCTGAGCGCCTGGCGGCCGACGGTGTGCGTCTGGCGCCCTACGCCCAAGCCGGCGCCGCTCTGGCGGCCCTGCCCGCAGGCCAGGTGCTGCTGCTGGACCCCAAGCGCGTGACCTTCGGGCTGCGCGAGCATGTGCCGGCCACCGTGCGCGTGGTCGAGGCCATCAACCCCAGCACACTGTTCAAGAGCCGCAAGACCGCCGATGAAGCCGTGCACATCCGCGAGGCCATGCGGCAAGACGGCGCAGCGATGTGCGAGTTCTATGCCTGGTTCGAGGCGGCGCTGGCGCGCCAACGCGCCGGCACACCCGGAGCGCTGCGCCTGACCGAGTTGACGGTGGACGAGCACCTCAGCGGCGCCCGCGCACGCCGCCCCGGCTTCGTGGGCCTGAGCTTTCCGGTCATCGCCGGCTTCAACGCCAACGGCGCCATGCCGCACTACCGCGCCACGCCCGACGCCTTTGCGGCCATTGAAAGCGACGGCCTGTTGCTCATCGACTCCGGCGGCCAGTACCTGGGCGGCACCACCGACATCACCCGCGTCTGGCCGATCGGCGAGCCCACCGCGGCCATGAAGCGCGACTACACACTGGTACTCAAGGGCACCATGAACTTGAGCCGCGCCCGTTTTCCTCGGGGCACGCTCAGCCCCATGCTGGACGCCCTGGCGCGCGCGCCGATGTGGCAGGAGGGACTGGAGTTCGGCCATGGCACCGGCCACGGCGTGGGCTACTTTCTGAACGTGCACGAGGGCCCGCAGAGCATCAGCAAGGCCATCCCCGACGCCACCATGGCGATGGAGCCCGGCATGATCACCTCGGTGGAGCCGGGCGTCTACCGGCCCGGACAGTGGGGCGTGCGCATCGAGAACCTGGTAATGAACATCGCCGCCCACACGGCCGAGGGCGCCACCTTCGCCGAGATGCTGGAGTTCGAGACGCTGACGCTGTGCCCCATCGACACCCGCTGCATCGAGCGCAGCTTGCTGCGCGACGATGAGGTGGCCTGGCTCAATGCCTACCACGCCCGTGTGCGCACCGAACTGTCGCCGCTGGTCAGCGGCGAGGCGCTGGCCTGGCTGTTGACCCGTACCGAAGCGCTGGCCTGAGGCGCCGGCGCTCACGCCGCGTAGGCGTCACGACGGGGCCCGACCGGGCCCCGTGTCGTTCAGAGCCCAGCGCGCTGCATCTTGGCGGCCAGGGCCTCGCTCAGCAGATCCAGGCTGTCCTGCAGGTGCGCACGCACCTCGGCGTTCCAACCTTGGCGCGAGGCAGCTGCCTTCAGGCTCTTCTGCAGGGCCAGGGCTTCGGCGCGCATCAGGCTGCGCGTGTCCGCCCGTGATGAGGTGGGCCGCAGAATCTGGCCGGCGATGCGGTTGAGGTGCTCACGCTGCAACTCACGCCGCGCTGGTGCGATGTCCGCTGCCGCGGCCAGCTCACTCCAGATGTCGGCCCGCAGGCGGGCATACAGCTCAGAGACAGGTAAAGCTTCGCCTGGCGGCAGCTTGCCCACGCTGTCAAGCAAGCGGTTGGCCACACCGTCGCTCGTGAGCTGGGCCAGCAAGGCCTTGCGCAGCTGGGTGACGAAGGCGTCTATGGAGAAGTCGGTCTCCACCGGCTGCATGTCGCCAAAGACGGCGTCAGTGCGGTCCTCAAAGCTCGGCGCCAGCTTGCGCTGCAGGGCTGGGCTGAGCTTCAGGCTTTCGGCCGACATCACGCCCTTGGACAAGGCTTCCAGGGCCTCGCGCTGTACCGCGGCGGGCACGGGCTGCAGCGGATCACGCCCAGTGCCAGGGTGGTCGCGCAGCGTGCGCACACCGCCGATCTGGCGGGCCAGGACGCCCGCAGCGCGGCCCATGTCACGCACGGCGTAGGTCACCGAGCGCCGCAAGACCGAGTAATCCACCTCTGGCTTGAGCACGCGGCTCTCCTGGCGCGAGATCAGGTCGCGGCCGATGTCAAAGCGCTTCTTGGCAAAGGCCACCGGGTCGTCGCCCAGGTCAAAGGTCAGCGACTCTGGGTCGATGCCCAGCGAGTTGTCCTCGTCGGTACCGTACGCCAGTTCCCGCTCCGCATTGCGCGAGGCGATGCGCTGCAGCTCGGCTGCCTCGTCCTTCGGGTCGAGAGGCTTGTAGGCGTATTCGATCGCCCAGAAGTCATAGGGCCCCAGCGCCAACTGCCAGGCGGTACCGCCCTTCTGCCCCGGGCGGGGCAGGTTGATCGGGGCGTACTCCATGACCGAGCCCGCCAAGCTGTTCGTCCGCGTGAAGGCCTCGTCGGACAGCTGCTGCTCGGTGTAGATGCGCGAGGAGCGGAAGTTGTGGCGCAGGCCGAGGGTGTGGCCCACCTCGTGCATCGTCACGTCCTTGAGATAGTCCAGCACGAACTGCTGCACGTCGGGGCTGGAGGGATCGAGTTCACCGCGGGCCTCCAGCACGTCCAGCGCGTAGCTCATCTGCTCAGCGGCATGGTCACCGTGCAGACAGGCGTCACCATGCACGTGGCCGGCCGATGCGGCACTGGGCAGCAGGCCTTCCCGCACGGCATCGGCCGCCTGCAGCAGGCTGCCCCAGTCGGCGGTGAAGCCCTTGCCGAGCACTTGCGCTCGGGTGGCTCGCAGGCTACGCGAGGACAGGCTCTCGAAGCCGATGTCGGCGTCCAGGATCTCGCCCGTGCGCGGGTCCATGTGGCTGGGCCCGATGGCACCAAAGCTCGGCTGCGAGTTGGTCATCCAGCGCACGGACGCCACGCCCAGGTCCAGCGTGTCGAAGTCGGCGTCATCAGCCTGCTGCTTGACGACGATGGCGTTCTTGAAGCCGATCTTCTCGAAGGCCTTGTTCCACTCCAGGATGCCTTCGGTGATCGCGCCGCGGTACGCCACCGGGATGGTCTTGTCCAGCCAGTAGGTGATGGGCTTGACCGGCTCCGACAGCGCCGCTGCAGGATCCTTCTTCTCCAGGCGCCAGCGGTTGGCAAAGCGCTGCTTGGGGGTGCGCGCCTGATCGCTGGTGAAGTCCTGCACGTTGGTGGTGAAGTGCCCCACGCGCGCGTCGGCCCGGCGAGGTGTCATGGGCACCTCGGGCAGCTTGCCCAGCGAGTAGTGCAGGCCGAAGAACATGCTGCGGGCATCGGGCAGCCCGGCTGGCGTGGTGGGGGCAGGAGCACCGGGTGGTACCGATCCCGGCGTGGGGAAGCTCAGACTGGGCGTGGCGTAGTGGCTGGTCACCTCGAACACCACCAGATCGGCCTTGGGGCGCACCCGATCGATGCCCGAGTGGCGGGCGTCAAAGCTGTAGCCCTGACGGAAACCCCGGCTCAAGCTCATGCCCAGGCCGAGCATGTCGTTGACGAACAGGCCGTTGGCTTCCACCAGCACCGTCTTGCGCTGCGGGTGCGGGGCGCTGGCCACCGCCGTGCTGGCCAGCAGGCTGGGTGAGAAGGCGGCAGACACCGCCCGGGCCTCAGGCGTGCCCGCCTGGGCGATGAACTCGCTGTTCACCGCCAACAGGCGGACCTGGTTGTGCACTTTCTGGAACTTGACGATCTGGGGACGGCCGTAGCGCCCCCAGCTGCTGGCCATCGAGCCGCCGAACAGGCGCATCTCGCCAATGCCGCGGGCAATCTTGGGCGAGAGATAGAAAGGTTTGTCAAAGTCTTCTGGCTTCAGCTCGAGCCAGACCTTGTCGTCCTTCTGCCAAACGGTGAACAGGCCGTCGGTCTGCCGGGCGTCCTTGATGACGGTGGCGAAGGGTTGGGGGGTGCCGGGGGGTGTGGCGGGCGGCGCGCCAGTGGCGGCTGCACCGGCAGGCGGTCTGACGCCGGCAACAGCAGCACCAGCGGGGGCCGAGGCGGCGGCGGCAGGTGTCGCGGCAGCGGTTGTCAAGGCTGCGCCGGCTGGCACAGCCGCCTTCTTGGCGTCAGCCTGGGCCGGGGCTGCTGCGCCCTCGCCACCACGCTGCGGGGCCGTGGCACAGCCCGTGATCATGAAAACGGCCGCCATCAAGGCGGCCGGCTTGAACTTGGGGCTAAGGAGTCTCGGGGTCATCGGTTCGCACCTGAAGGAATTCCAGGTTGCAAGTGTGGACCAGAAACCACCTGCCAGAGGGCACCCCGCGGGATTCTCCCAGGGGCCCCGTGTGACAGCCCGATCAGATCGACTTGAAGCGCACGCGCTTGGGGCGCGCCCCTTCCTCGCCCAGGCGCTTTCTCTTGTCGGCTTCGTACTCCTGGTAATTGCCGTCGAAGAAGAACCACTGGCTATCACCTTCGGCGGCCAGGATGTGGGTGCAGATGCGGTCCAGGAACCAGCGGTCGTGGCTGATGACCATCGCGCTGCCAGCAAACTCCAGCAAGGCCTCTTCCAGGGCGCGCAGGGTTTCCACGTCCAGGTCGTTGGACGGCTCGTCGAGCATCAGCACGTTGCCACCCTGGGCCAGGGTCTTGGCCAGGTGCAGGCGCCCGCGCTCACCGCC
>CAISJH010000178.1 GCA_903885585.1 uncultured beta proteobacterium | reverse complement strand
GGCTGCGCCGCACGGCCTGTATTACGCGCCAGACCCGAGCAGCCAGATCGCCTGCACCATCGGCGGCAATGTGGCCGAAAACTCCGGCGGCGTGCATTGCCTGAAATACGGCCTGACGCTGCACAACGTGTTGCAGGTGCGTGGCTTTACCGCGCAAGGCGAGCCCATCACTTTTGGCAGCCAGGCGCTGGATGCGCCGGGCTACGATTTGCTCAGCCTGGCCGTTGGCAGCGAAGGCATGCTGGCCGTCACGCTGGAGGTGTTGGTCAAGCTGGTGCCCAAACCGCAATTGGCGCGCTGCATCATGGCCAGCTTTGATGATGTGCGCAAAGCCGGTGACGCAGTCGCCGCCGTCATCGCCGCAGGCATCATCCCGGCGGGCCTGGAGATGATGGACAAGCCCATGACCGCGGCGGTGGAAGACTTCGTCCACGCCGGCTACGACCTGAGCGCCGAGGCCATCCTGCTGTGCGAGAGCGACGGCACGCCCGAGGAGGTGGCCGAGGAGATCGGGCGCATGCTCGACGTGCTGGCCGGCGCCGGCGCCACGCGCATGGAGGTCAGCAAGGACGAGGCGCAGCGCCTGAAGTTCTGGAGCGGGCGCAAGAACGCCTTCCCGGCGAGTGGCCGCATCAGCCCGGACTACATGTGCATGGACTCCACCATCCCGCGCAAGCGCCTGGCCGACATCCTGCTGGCCATTGCCGAGATGGAGCGCAAGTACCAGCTGCGCTGCGCCAACGTCTTCCACGCCGGTGACGGCAACCTGCACCCGCTGATCCTGTTCGACGCGAACGATCCCGACCAGCTGCACCGCTGCGAGCTCTTTGGCGCCGACATCCTGGAGACCAGCGTGCGCCTGGGCGGCACGGTCACCGGCGAGCACGGCGTGGGCGTGGAAAAGCTCAATTCCATGTGCGTGCAGTTCAGCCCTGGCGAGCGCGAGCAGATGTTCGCGCTGAAGGCCGCCTTCGACCCCGCCGGCCTGCTCAACCCTGGCAAGGTGATCCCCACGCTGCAGCGCTGCGCCGAGTACGGCCGCATGCACGTGAGCAAGGGCCTGCTGCCCTTCCCGCAGCTGGAGCGGTTTTGATGACGGGCGTGAGGGGTCATGACGGCTTTGACCTGGAGCCGCTGCGCATGGCGCTGGCGCGGCTGGAGGAGGGCTGGCAACGTTACAGCCGCGACCGCAGCGACACCCAGATCAGAGACGGCCTGATCCAACGATTTGAGTTCACCTACGAGCTCGCGCACAAGAGCCTGCGCCGCTGGCTTCGTGCGGCATCGGCCTCGCCAGAGGAGGTGAGCGCCATGGCCTTTGCCGACCTGGTGCGCACGGGCAACGAACACGGCCTGTTGCGCAGTGACTGGCCGGCATGGCGGCGTTTTCGCGAGCTGCGCTCCCGCACGAGTCACACCTACGACGAAACCATCGCGCTGGAGGTCGTGGCGTGCATCCCCGAGTTCATCGAGGAAGTGCGGGTGCTGAGAGACCGCCTTGGCGAGCGGGAGGCCAAGTGATGATGGAACCTGCAAGGTTGGGCATGCACCACTGGGAGTGGGAGACGGTACGCGCCATCCTGAAGGCGCATGTGCCGGAGTTTGAAGTCTGGGCGTTCGGCTCGCGAGCTGCTGGCACGGCCTGGGCCTATTCCGACCTGGATCTCGCCATCGCAGGCGAAGAGCCCCTGGACAGCGCGAGGCGCGCTGCGCTGCACGAGGCCTTTGTCGAGTCTGACCTCCCGTGGAAGGTCGACCTCGTGGACTGGGTCTCCGTGGGCGACCGCTTCAGACAAGTGGTTGAAGGCCGTGGGCGCGTCATGGTTCAGCAGGCCGGATCGGCCGTATCAGCTCCGGAAGGCCCAACCCGGATCCGCGCTCGTCTTGCGCAGGAGGCCCGCGCATGACCGATGTGGCTGGCGACCCCGCGCTGGAGCGGCTGATCGATCAGGTACGCGCCGCGCGCGCGGACGGCACGGTGCTGGACATCCGCGGCGGTGGCACTAAGGCCTGGTACGGCGAAGCCCCGCAGGGCGTGCCCCTGGACGTGACGGGCCTGCGCGGCATCAGCAGCTACGAGCCCACCGAGCTGGTGGTGACGGTGCGCGCCGGCACGCCGCTGGCTGAGCTGGAGGCGGCGCTGGCCGAGAAGGGGCAGTGCCTGCCCTTCGAGCCGCCGCGCTTTGGCGCTGCAGGTTCGATGGGAGGCACGGTTGGGGGCACGGTGGGCGGCATGGTGGCCGCCGGACTGGCCGGCCCGGCGCGTGCCGCGGTGGGCGGCGTGCGCGACTATGTGCTGGGCGCCACCTTACTCAACGGCCGCGCCGAGGTGCTGAGCTTCGGCGGTCAGGTGATGAAGAACGTGGCCGGCTACGACGTGGCGCGCCTGCTGGCCGGCTCCCTGGGCACGCTCGGCGTGATCTGCGAGGTGTCGCTGAAGGTGCTGCCAGTGCCGGTGGCGCGCACCACGCTGCGCTTTGATGTGAACCAGGCCGACGCTCTGCGCATGCTCAACACCTGGGGCGGCCAGCCCTTGCCGCTGAGCGCCAGCGCCTGGTGGCAGGGCGTGCTGGTGCTGCGCCTGGCCGGTGCGGCCGCCGCCGTGGACGCTGCCGTGGCCCGCCTGGGCGGCGAGGTGGTGGATCCGGCCATGGCGGATGCCTTCTGGACCGGCCTGCGCGACCAGAGCGACGAGTTCTTCATCGAGGCCGGCAAGCGCGTGGACCACAGCGTGGAGCACGGCGAGACGCCCGGCGCAGCACTCTGGCGCCTGTCCGTCCCGTCGGTCGCGCCACCGCTGGCCTTGGAAGGCGACACCCTGGTGGAATGGGGCGGCGCCCAACGTTGGCTGGTCTGCAACGCGCCGGCGGCGCAAGTGCGCGCCGCCGCGGCGGCGGCCGGCGGCCACGCCACGCTGTTCCGCGCCCAGGACAAGTCGCCCGGTGTCTTCGCCCCGCTGAGCACGCCACTCGCGCGCATCCAGCGCGACCTCCAGACCGCCTTCGACCCCGACCGCGTGTTCCACCGCGGCCGGTTGTACCCAGACTTCTGATGCAAACCACCCTCGCCCCCGAGTTCCAGGGTACGTCCGAAGGCCGCGAGGCCGAGGCCATCCTGCGCAAGTGTGTGCACTGCGGCTTCTGCACCGCCACCTGCCCCACCTACCAGCTGCTGGGCGACGAGCTGGACGGGCCGCGCGGGCGCATCTACCTGATGAAGCAGGTGCTGGAAGGCGCCCCCGTCACGCGCAAGACGCAAGCGCACCTGGACCGCTGCCTGACCTGCCGCAACTGCGAGAGCACCTGCCCCAGCGGCGTGCAGTACGGCCATCTGGTGGATATCGGCCGGCGCATCGTCGAGCGCAAGGTGGAGCGGCCCACGGGCGAGAAGGCGGTGCGCTGGCTGCTCAAGGAGGGCCTGACCTCGCCGCTGTTCAAGCCGGCGATGAAGCTGGGCCAGGCGCTGCGGCCGCTGGTGCCGGGCAAGCTGCGTGACAAGGTGCCCGCGCCCGCTCCGGCACGCGCCCACCGCTGGCCCACGCGAGAACACCCGCGCAAGGTGCTGATGCTGCTGGGCTGCGTGCAGCCGGCCATGATGCCCAACATCAACGCCGCCACGGCGCGCGTGCTGGACGCCGCCGGCATCCAGACCCTGGTGGCCGACGGTGCCGGGTGCTGCGGCGCCCTGCGCACCCACCTGAACGACCACGAAGG